>PSRL01000088.1 GCA_003176035.1 Verrucomicrobiota bacterium | reverse complement strand
ATTTGCCGCTTGGTTCCCACCGTGCGCAAACACTACCAAACCCTTTTGAGGAGTCGGCTAGAAGCAGCGGACATCTCTCATCCGGATGAAAAACGTTTTCTCGAAGAAGTAGCATGGTTTTGTGAAAAATCGGACATTTCGGAAGAATTGACTCGGCTGGAAAGCCACCTCGATCAGCTTGATGAGTATTTGCATACCAAGATCGCTGTTGGTCGAACCCTCGAATTTCTGACTCAGGAGATTTTTCGCGAACTTAATACTTTAAGTGCAAAAGCCAATAATGCAAAAATTTCGCACTTGGTTGTTGATTGCAAGGCAGAGTTAGACAAAATGCGCGAACAAATTTCCAACGTTGAGTAACAGTACCTTTCGCCATACCGGTATTCTTTTTGTTGTGTCAGCCCCTTCCGGGGCGGGGAAAACCACCCTGTGTCGGAACCTGCGGCAGCAAGCTGATTTTATTTATGCGGTTTCTTGTACCACGCGAACTCCGCGTCCCGGCGAAATTGTCGGGGAAGATTACTACTTTTTAAGCGAAGAGGAATTTCAGGCTCGTATCGAAGACGACGAATTTTTAGAATATGCAGAGGTTCATGGACGGAAGTACGGAACATTGAAAGCGACCGTCTTTGAACATTTAAAGAAGGGAGTCGATGTCCTTCTCGATATCGATACCCAGGGAGCAGCCGCAATCCGCTCCTGTCGAGATCCGTTCATTTTGGATGCCCTGGTCGATGTTTTTATTATGCCTCCCAATATTGAAGAATTAAGACATCGATTGCTTCGAAGAGGGAGTGATTCAGAGGAACAAATTGCCGTCCGCCTCAAAAACGCCCAGCGAGAAATGCTCCGATGGAAAGAATATAAATACACGATTCTCAGCGGTTCGATGGAAGAAGACATTGCTAAGTTCCGATCAGTCATGCGAGCGGAGCACTATCTCAGTCGGAGGCTTTCTCTGGATCTCGCCTAGAGCATTTGGAACCTCTCCCAAAAAGAGACCCGTTGGCCCGAATAGCTTTTTGCCTCCAGGACCTTTAAAAGAAGTAAAATCCAGCGTAGCTGGCTTGCAACATGCCGTGAGTTAGTTAATAAACGCTTTAAAAGAAACCGGCCACGCCGAACCCGGCTGTGCCGAACCCGGCTGTGCCGGTCCAAAGAAGCCAACAAATTTGTTATGAAAACAATTATTCTCGGCATTTCAGGATCTATTGCGGCATATAAAGCCGCTGAAATTGTCAGCCAATTCACCAAGAGGGACTACAACGTTCATGCAGTTTTAACTCCTTCCGCCAGTGAATTTATCTCCCCCCTGACTCTTCAAACCCTTTCAAGAAATCCCGTATTAACGGACGTTTTTGCGGAAAAAAACGGCTGGCAGCCAGGCCACATTGCCCTGGCTGACACCGCGGATCTCCTTCTCGTGGCGCCTGCGACAGCCGATATCATTGCAAAGCTGGCCTTAGGACTCGCGGACGATGCAATTTCTTCCCTCGCGTTGGCTTGCCGTGCACCACTCGTGATCGCCCCCGCAATGAACGGAAAAATGTGGACTCATCCTGCTACCGTCGCAAATGCAAAAACCCTCATCGAGCGCGGTGCGGAATTTATTGGTCCTGAAGAAGGCATGCTCGCGTGCGGATATCAAGGCATAGGGCGACTTTGGCCCGTGGAAAAAATAGTCACGCGATGTGGTGAAATCCTCCGTACTTGATAATTGCTTGTATTCGCGGCCGCCCGCCGGGCTTTGCCTTCCTAAAGAAGGGCTACAGGCCCCGCAAAAAAAAATTCAAGTAAAAATTAAAAAATCTGTTGACTCCTCTATATAAGTGGGTTATTCACACTTATAAGTAGGTTGCTCACAACATTTTCACATGGATTTCAAGTGCACCGCCATTGCGGAAAGAAAGGGGGGAGTGTGAATGCCCGTTACTAAAAGGAAAACAGCCAAAAAACGGACCGTGGCGAAAAGAGGGAGAAAGCCAGCGGCTCGGAAGGCTTCTGCAAAAAGGGGAGCGAAGAAATCCGTAACTAAAAGGTCCACGGCGAGAAGGACTGGAAGAAAATAGCTCAATCCGTCTCTCGGGGCCCGAGAGAAAGTAAATTGGGAGAGACCACAATGGTTTCTCCCAATTTTTTAGTCGCAAGATAACTCAGAGTTCGTACTCTGCCTGATCAAGTGATATTACGCAAAAGGGGAGGCTTGTGAGTCCGGCAACCGGCCGGCGATTTTTATTCCTCCGGCAGCCGCCGGATGCGTAACGTCAGTTACAAATTACAATCGATAACGCACATGCAAAATTTTCTTCAAAGCGCCCGGGAGGCTGCGCTTGCAGCCGGAGGCCTTTTACGAGCTCATTTCGGAAAAGAACTGCGAGTGGATACTAATGAAAAATATGATATCAAATTGGAGTTAGACAGACGCTCGCAAGCACTGATAGAAGTGCTTCTTTTGGAGCAAAATCCTGAGCACGGCATTTATGGCGAGGAAGGGATTCGTGGCAACTCCTCAAGTCCTTATCAATGGATCGTTGATCCTATTGATGGAACGGTAAATTTTTTCTACGGCTTTCCGCATTTTGGAATTTCCATTGCCCTACGCAAACATGACGAGATTTTGGTTGGCGTGATTTATGATCCCATTCGTGACGAACTGTGGGAGGTGGAAAAGGGCTCTCCTCCTTGTCTCAACGGTCTTCCTATTTCAGTCAGCAAACGCAATCAGTTATCCGAGGCCTTCATCTCCGTAGGGGTCTCCAAATCTCCTGAGTCTATTGACCGCGCGATGCCGGTATTTGAAAAAATGGTTCGTTCGGCTAAGAAGTGCCGGTTGACGGGTAGCGCTTCGCTAGACATAGCCTATGTAGCCTGTGGTCGGCTAGATGCTTATATGGAAAATCAGATTAGCTTATGGGATATAGCCGCGGGAATTCTGCTGGTTGAAGCAGCGGGAGGAAAAGTTGACCTCAGGCCGCATGCAACTCTTCCTGAGAAGTATTCAATTGTTGCCAGTAGCGGTCTGATTCCCCTATGAGCGACGGGATGTTCGTGGGAATCGGCTACGATGTACATCGTTTTGCTGGAAACAACCCTTTAATTCTGGGCGGTGTGCATCTGGAGTTTCCCCTCGGCCTGGAAGGTCATTCCGATGCGGATGTCTTGACGCATGCTCTTGCTGACGCTCTATTGGGTGCGGCTGGACAACCTGATATCGGGCATTTTTTTCCAAATACCGACTCCTCCCTTCGTGGCATCAGCAGTTTAGAAATTTTGCAGCGTGTGGTCGGTATACTACAATCCGCAGGTTTTAAAGTTCACAATGTGGACTGTACTGTTATCGCGGAACAGCCAAAAATTTCTCCTCACCTTGATGCTATGAAGAAAGCGTTGGCGGGGGCGATCTGGATGGACCCGACGCGCATTGGAATCAAGGCTACAACAAATGAGAAATTGGGTTTTTTGGGGCGAGGTGAAGGAATTGCAGCTTTTGCAGTGGCTAGCCTCGTTAAGGCGCATAGTGAAAAACTCTAAATGAGCATGGATTTGAGAGAATTTGTTATTCCAGGTCCGGCAGCCGCCAGATCGTCTTTTGACCCCAAAGTTTTCAAGGTGCGTACCGCCCGGTAAATCCCTGCTCGAAATGAATGAACGGCGTTTATGAGATTTTTTAATACCCTCACTCGGGAAATTGAGGAATTTGTTCCTCTCGACCCGAAGGGCAAACAGGTTTCTCTCTACACCTGCGGCCCCACAGTTTACAATTTTGCCCACATTGGAAACTTTCGAGCCTACGTTTTTGAGGACATCCTTCATCGGCATCTGGAGTTTCGAGGTTTTCGGGTGCGACGAGTCATGAATTTGACGGATGTGGAAGATAAGACCATCCGCGGATGCCGTCAGGCGGGTGTCTCTCTCAGCGATTTCACCAAACCGTTTAAAGAAGCCTTTTTTCAAGATTTGGAGAGGCTTCGGATGAAAAAGGCGGATGTCTATCCTGCTGCCACCGATCCTGAACAAATTGCCCGTATGATCGAGATGATTTCTATCTTGATTAAAAAAGGCCATGCGTATCTGGCGGAAGACCAGTCCGTCTATTTTCGATTATCCACTTTTCCCGCTTACGGTAAATTAGCTCATTTTCGCCTCGATGAATTGAGGCCATCCGGCCGAGTAAAAAGCGATGAGTATGAAAAGGAAAATGTCGGCGATTTTGCTCTCTGGAAAGCATGGGATGAGGAAGACGGCCTTATTTTTTGGGATAGCCCCTGGGGAAAAGGTCGTCCGGGATGGCATATTGAATGTAGTGCAATGTCCCTGGGACTTCTGGGACCTCAAATCGACATCCATTGCGGTGGTGAGGACAATATCTTTCCGCATCATGAGGCCGAAATTGCTCAGAGTGAGTGTGTCACCGGGTTACCCTTTGTCAAATTGTGGATGCATTGTCGGCACCTCTTGGTCGACGGCCGTAAAATGTCTAAATCCGAAGGCAATTTTTTTACACTTCGGGATCTTATGGATAAGGGCTGGACGGGCAGGGAAATCCGATATGCCCTCTCAAAAATTCGCTATCGAGAACAACTGAATTTTACTATTGACGGCCTTGTAGCTGCTCGTAACGCACTGGAACGCTTGGACGAATGGAGTCGCCGAATTCATGCGGCTGCGATAGGGGCCGCTGATCCCAAGTCACATTCGCAGCTCGATACCGCAGCGTTTGGAGCGGCTCTTGATGAGGATTTAAATACCTCAGCGGCGTTAGGCGTGCTCTTTGATGTGATTCGCGATTCCAATCGCCTGTTGGATCAAAATCAACTCTCTCCGGAAAATAGCGCGTCCTTATGTGGGTGGTTAAAGGAAGTCAATTCCGTACTCTGTTTAGGACCCGATCATGAGGATGTCCCGCAAAAAGTCTCAGAGCTTCTTACGCAAAGAGAACGGGCAAGAGCCCAAAAACAATGGGCCCAGAGCGATGCTTTGCGAGATCAAATTCTCGCCTTAGGATGGATGGTGAAGGACACGAAGGAAGGTCAACAATTGAACAAAATCAATCGTGAATCAAAATAAGTATTTTCATTTTAGATGCTTACTGGAATAGCCTCATGCTATGTTTCGCCCGGAAGATTACTTGGATCTCAACCACACTCAGCATCGCTTGATTTTTGAAAAAACCGAAAATGTTTGGGAAGCCTTGCGGGGAATTTCGAGTTATCTGCAATTTCGACTTCAACCAGCAATCCAAGGCCAACTTCTGGGAAAGCCGCTGATTGAAGACAATGTTTTTATAGGCAAAGGAACCACCATTGAAAATGGAGCGCTGATCAAAGGACCCGCATGGATCGGAGAAAATTGTCAGATCCGCAATGGCTGCTATATCCGGGGAAATGTTATTGTCGGCAATGAAGTTGTCCTAGGCAATTCCTGTGAATTTAAAAATTGTCTCATTTTCGACGGAGCGCAAATACCGCATTTCAATTATGTCGGAGACTCTATTTTGGGGTATAAAGCTCATTTGGGGGCAGGGGCTATTCTTTCCAATGTCAAATTAGACCACCAGGAGATCTACATAGCGACTCAGCGGGGGAAAATCGCCACGGGCCTGAGAAAATTCGGCGCCATCGTAGGAGATAACGCGGAAATAGGGTGCAATTCCGTATTGAGTCCGGGTTCTTTAATAGGCCGCCATTCCGTCATTTACCCGGGTTGCCAGTGGAGGGGAGTCCTTCCCCCCCATTCGGTTGCCAAACTTCGACAGCCGATCGAGGTAGTATCACGTAAAGACTATAGCGCGAAAGTTTCGTAAAATGAATCGCCTAAGTTAGCCTTCTGACTGGCTTGGCTGCGGACAATCAGGATCATTTCTCATGCGGGAAAGCTACCCGCACTCTGTTAAGATACAATATCCCACCAACTGCTTAGGGACAGAATAGCACAATAGATATACAGTTTGGCCTATATGATAGGCTCTGTGTATATCCGTGAACAATTACAGTCTGCAGGGGACTTCGGTGATAAAAATGAGAATCAACAAAAATCGAATTTCGAGCGGACTTCGGCGGACCTCGATGAAGCCCA
>PSRL01000176.1 GCA_003176035.1 Verrucomicrobiota bacterium | reverse complement strand
ATACTAGGCCCAAAAGAGGGTACAAAAGACAGAGAAATTCTTATCGATCTGGATACTCTGTAATCTAAATTTTGTGCAAAATTGAAGTGTACATGAACAAACCGTCCCAATCGCCCAAGGCCACAATTGAATCAGCGGGTTCGATCCTTCGCGCGGCACGGACAGCCAAAGGAATTCCAGTAGAGCAGGTTGCACATGATTTGAGGATGCGCCCGCAACAGGTCTTGGATCTCGAACAAAACGACCATGCCCGGCTTCCGCACATGAGCTACGTTCGACTCTTAATCCTTTACTATGCGAAGTACTTGGACATTGCGGCTGCGCGGATAGAAGTGCACCTTCCCGAACGGACGAACTACGAAAACGGCGGCTATCAAACGGTATGCCAACAATTGCCATACCAATTTGACGCCAAAAAAAGCGGAGAATTACAGCCTTTCTCGATGCCAGCCCGGGTTGTTCCCGCGATTTTTACCTGTTGCATCATCTTAATCGTGATTGCGACGGGGGTTGGGGTCTACTTTAGCCACCGGCACGCTCGAGAGGAACAGCGCCGCCTTAAACCTCCCCCCGCTGTTGGGACTACAATCAAAACCGAAGCTGAAGTCGTCAAAAAGCCGCCTGGGTCTTTGGAAACCATGCGGACATTTGACTCCGCGCTGTTGGACCAAACTCCTTCGCATCTAAAAAAGGTTGATCCCTCTCCCTTAAAACCGGAAAATGACAGCTTGAGGGCGAAATCTCAAATCATCCGAAACGCATCCGGAACGCGCTTTTTACTGGTGCTTCCACAGGCTACGCCTCCAACGGGGCTGAAAGCCCTTGGCAAGCAAGATGCGCCCTTGCGAGAATGAAAGATCACTCGCAAAGGAAGGTAGGCATGGTCAGTCTGGGTTGCGCTAAAAACTTAGTGGATGCAGAGATCATGTTAGGCGACGCAGTGAGCCACGGGTTTGCGGTGACTTCGAGTCCGGAAGAGGCGGACGTACTCATTGTCAATACCTGCGGATTCATTGACTCCGCAAAACAAGAATCAATTGATGCGATTTTGGAATTGCACCGGGATCGTCAGACAGAAAAGCGAGCTCACCAGAAATTAGTGGTGAGCGGATGCATGGCCCAACGTTTTTCCAGCGAGCTTGCCCGGGAGATTCCGGAAATTGACGCCATCGTAGGCCTGGATCAAGTGGGAGACATTGGGACGCTCCTACAAAATCTTGTGGAAAGCGACAGTACGCAGTCTCCGCTCAACCTCGTCGCGCGAGCTGCTTCGCGATATATCCCCGACTACGACACTCCGCGTTTTCGCCTAACACCTTCACATTCCGCGTACTTAAAAATCGCAGAGGGCTGCAATCACCCATGTAGCTTTTGCGTGATCCCCCGAATGCGTGGTCGCCATCGCAGCCGCACCATTTCCTCGGTCGTAGGAGAAGTCCGATCTTTGGTCAGCCAAGGTGTGCGAGAAATTAATTTGATCAGCCAGGATACCACCTTTTTTGGCATGGACCAGTGGGAACAAAAAGCAGGTCCCCGTCAGCCGGTCGACTCCCAACGAGGTCCCACTCTTGCTAAACTCCTGGATGAAATAGCGGAAGTGGAAGGCGATTTTTGGGTGCGGCTTCTCTACACCCATCCGGCCCACTGGAGTGACGAACTCATAGAAGCCATCGCCAGAAACCCCAAAGTGGTGCCCTACGTGGACATGCCCCTCCAACACATTCATGAAGACATGTTGCTTGCCATGCGTCGGGAAACCTCTCGCCAGCACATCGAAGATTTGATTGGGAGGCTTCGCGCCGGTATCCCCAACCTGGCACTCAGGACCACCTTCATTGTGGGGTTTCCTGGGGAAACCTCTAAACATTTTGAAGCCCTCTTACAGTTTATTGAAACTACGCGATTCGAACGGTTGGGCGTGTTCACTTATTCTCAAGAAGAAGGCTCCCGTGCAGCAAAAATGGAAAATCAAATTCCCACCGCTGAAAAGAACCGCCGCATGCGCCGTGCAATGATGCTGCAGCAAAAAATTGCTACTGAAATGGCTCAAAATCAGGTGGGAAAAGACCTCCGAGTCTTGGTGGAGACCCCCCACACGGGCCGCACAATCCATGATGCGCCGGATGTCGATTGTAAGGTCATCCTGACCCAGGACGCAACGCCAGGCGAGTTTATTCAAGCCCATGTGACGGACACCCAAGTCTATGACCTCGTAGCGCAACCCTATCCGCTCCGCTCGGCCTCTTAGCGCACTACCGCCCCTTTTTGACATGCTCATCATATAGCGAAGCCCCCCATAAAATGATCACGAATTCGGATGGTATTTTTTCTGCGGGCGCGGCGCAAAAGTAAGGCCATATCCATGATACGGACTTGGTTTTGCAACAATGGCCGAGGGGAAAAGACCCACAAACTTGCTATCATTCAGAGGAGTCTCGCTTTTTTCGTAAAATTCTTTTAAAAAAGGAAATAAGTACTTTTCAGGCAGGTGGTTATTCAATAGCATCGCACGGGTAAACTCCCCCTCGTGAGCCGGTTATCGTATTCTCCAATTCTTATTGTTTTTCTTAAATTAGCATTTTTCTCATCTGCCTACGGACAAACAAATTTTTGGGCGAATGGCGTGGGTGCTTGGGAGACCCCTGCAAATTGGGCCTTGAAAGCTCCTCCAACAAATTCTCAAACAGCGTGGATTCAAAATGGAGGGACCGCTCTTATTACAGACACCACCATCGCTGAAGCCAATGCGCTCGACTTAGGCCAAGGCTCTATCTTCGGAGGGGTAGTGATGTCCGGCGGTAGCTTATCCGTTAATTCGACCAATATCAATTCCTTAAATCAAGGGAGCACATTTTTAATGCAGGGGGGGATCTATACGAATAGTACGACTATTATAATAGGTTTTCCTAGAAACTGCAGGGAAAATGGGCATTTGATTATTGAGGGAGGTGTCATTAACACCTCAATGCTCCAAATTAATCGCACTGGCAATAGCAGCTTACAATTAAATGGAGGCATTCTCATAACTGATGCTATTAATGGAGTCCCTTGCGGTACGGGGTCAAATATCGTCCCCATAATCAATGGAGGCACACTTCAAGCTAGATCCAATGGAATGGATTTAGCTAACCTTCCAATATATCTAGGTCCGGCAGGTGGCACCATCGATACCAATGGAAATTCCAATACCATGAGTTCCGCCCTGAGCGGTCCCGGAGGATTAACTGTCATAGGGAACGGTAATCTTACAGCCACTGGAAATCATTCTTACTTTGGAGATACCAATGTAAACAACGCGATTTTTAGCCAAGGAGTACAAAACGCTTTCAGTCCCAATTCAGACTTTGCCATACAAAATTCCGGAATCTTGGATGCCGGAGGATTTGATGGAACGATTGGCGCCCTTTCCGGAAATGGGATTGTTACAAATAACGGGAGCAATTCCGCTACTTTAACCCTCGGAAACACAAACCATGATGGTGTCTTTGATGGAACGATTCAGAGTGGCAGCGCACCCCTTGCCATCATTAAAATAGGGAGCGGAACACAGATTTTAACCGGTAACAATTCCTTTAGTGGTCCAACTAATATTAACAATGGGGAACTCACTGTGAATGGACAAATGCCCAATTCCAATGTATTTGTGAATCCAGGTGCTATTTTAAGCGGAGTAGGTAATATAGGGGGCAGCACACTCAATATAGGAATCGTTTCTCCCGGATACAATGGACCGGGAACCTTAACCGTAGGCCCCTATACCCAAGATCCAGGAGCAGTCCTCCTCATACAGCTGGCAAGCACTACTTCCCATGACCTCCTTGCAGTCAATGGTCCGGCTACCCTTGCTGGCACTCTGCAAATTGAAACCTTGCCTGGATTTGTAGCTGAACCCTGCTCGGAAATCACCATTTTGACCGCCACGGGTGGGGTAAATGGGACCTTCAGTAACGTCCTTGTTACCACAGACTTTCCATATCTGCTGGTCTACAATCCCAATAACGTTCAATTGCGCATACCTTGTATAGACACTGCAGTCCTCACCGATACGGTGCAGCAATTAGAAGTACTGCAAGTGCCTTTTAGTGACTTAGTGCCATGGATGGATGGCACCGTCAAAGATATTTTATTTAATGTCACTAATATTCAATATAATCAACTCATCATGCGATTGCTAGCTCTGCGAGCAGGAAGCCGTGGCATGTCGCTACAAGGTTTGACTCAAGAGCCTATGTTAGAACAGCTCAGTAAACATGAAGGCAAAATGGTAAGTCAAAATACTAACTCTACTAGCGTTGCGGAACCCTCTCCCTGGAATATTTTTGCATGGGCTTCTGGCATTTTCTCAAAAATTGATAGCGCTTGGAATTTGCCAAGCACCAACTCGATGACGGGTTTCTTTGGCGCCGGGGCTGATCATTTTATTACTCCCAATTGGAATGTAGGCATTTATACCGGATACCAAGGAACCAAAACTTGGTTTTCGGAGAGTTCTTCGTTGCGGAGTAATGGAGTAAAATTTGGGCTTTATAGCACGGCTGAGTTTCCCGCTTTCTCTCAATGGATCCATTGGAACTTCTCTCCATGGATTTCCCAATGGAGTGACAATTTTTATCTCAATGCCATTGTTGGTGGCGGTACCCACTTTGTTAATTTTAATCGATCCATTAACGTTAACTCTGTCTATACTCAAAGATATGGCCGAGCACGTAGTAATACTTTTATCGGAGAATTAGATTCTCTCTTGGGAGGGGGATATGAAATTCAATTGGGTCCTTGGCAATTTGGAATTAATAATTCAATTCAATACACTTATTTGGGGATTTCTGCGTTTAACGAATATGGGGCCGGCAATTTGAACGTAAAAACGAATAGCCAAAACCCTAATTCATTAATCTACACACTGGGAGGAAATATTTCCTATTTGTGGAAACCTCTCTCCCTTTGTCGCATTTTTCCTACGATAGGCCTCTACTGGCAACATGAATTTCTGAATTATGGGCAGAGAATTACAGGACAATTTGCCAATGGCCAAGGTACATCCTTTGGCTTTTATTCTTTAACAGCAGCTCGCAACAACGCCTTAGCCGTTGCAGGGCTTGAAGTGGCAATAGGATCTCGCTGTGGTGTCTATGCCTATTACACACCGCAATTTGGGGGAGGCCAAATTGCTGCCCATAGCGTCCTCGTGGGGCTTAATTATTCTTTTTAATATAAAAAGAGGGCACCCGTCCGAAGATGCTTATTTAGCTATGTAGAGATGAATGCATACTGAATCTCTATTTTTGTGGAAAGTTCAAATATTACGTATTGAACCCTAGGAAGTGCTATCATTACACATTTGAAGTAGGAGTTGATTGATACTGATGATTTCTTTTATTACACCCACCCTCACCGCAGTGCCTAATACAACCACCTGCAAACCATAGTGCTCCGACTGCAGCAAAAATATATAATCCCGTAAGCACTCCTTGAACTTTTTCCTCTTCTAATTTTTTGTAATATTCAGGTGGTTGATTATTATAGAAACAGCTAGATCTAACACTTCGTCCACACTTTGATTCGCTGCTTGTGCAGCCACGCACAGCCATTCTTTCCTCCACACACCTTTCATAGGCTTTTTTATAGGGATTTTCTGTTATACCGTGAGGAGGAGTAGCAGTATCGAGACTACTTGTATCATTAAATGGGGAAGTTATATTGCCATTCTCCCATGGCATTTCCGGTGCATCATTTAGAATTTCTTTTATCTGAGAACTTGATGGATTCATAGATTTTCCAACATCTTTTACATTGAAAGCCCTCAGAATAGGACCCGATGTCGTTGTTTCGATTGAAACCTTCAGTTGGGTTTCCTTATACTTATTCAAATTATAATTAGACTGTCTTATAATGGTTTTGTTTCTACCTATTTTTATATTGTTATTTATTTTGGACATATAACTATTACTTCTAGTTTTAAGAATTAAACTTAAAAATATTTACATTATCTCTCCATTTAAAAAACAGAGTAACGTCAACCTATAAACGCTCAGTATCTAATACCCGCGAGAGCAGCCAATTTTTAAGCTCAGGCTTTTTTGGCAACTACGGCGAAACCTCTATAAAATGAGAGCAACTTTGTGGTTCTTTTTCCCTCAGCCATTGTTGCAAAACCAAGTCCATATCAGTAGGTTTTCGACCATTCTAGTGTCCTAAAGTCAGGCAATTCTTGTAAAACAGCGGAGGAATGAGCAAAGCGAGCAATGGAAGCCAGGATTTGGTCAGCAGATTTTACCCATTGAAAGGGCGTAGGCGAGCGATTGTGATGTATCCGTCTGGCTAAGAACAGGGACAAAAAAATCGATCAGCCAGATGGAGACCAATGTAGCGGGGTGAGCGCGGCAACTTTGGTAGAAGAATGGCGACCGGGAGATATTGGGAATCTGGATAGAAGAAAACGAAGGAGCCAAATTTTGGTAAAAAATATTAAATGAACTGAGAAATCGAGGAGTGAAAGACATCCTAATAGCGGTAGTTGATGGACTCAAAGGATTTCCTGAAGCAATAAGTGCAATATTTCCTGAAACCCAAATTCAGACCTGTATTGTACACCTTATCCGTTATAGCCTAAGCTTCTGCGGCTGGAAGGAAAGGAAGTTGGTAGCCCAAGCACTTAAAGAAATCTACAAAAGCCCAACAGCGGAAATTGCCGAAAAAAGATTGGAAGAATTTGATCAAAGTCAGCTGGGGAAAAAATATCCGATGATAGCCCAGAGTTGGCGTAGGAATTGGGAAGAAGTCATTCCATTTTTCCATTATCCACAAGAAATTCGGACAATGATCTACACGACCAGCGTTCTGGAAAATGTGAATATGCGAATCAGGAAAATCATCAAAAACCGAGGCATTTTCCCAGTGACGAAGCAGCTACAAAACTGATCTATTT
>PSRL01000049.1 GCA_003176035.1 Verrucomicrobiota bacterium | reverse complement strand
CTCTCAAGAGGAATGTTCCAATTATTTTCATCACGCAGGTTATACTGGAACTACTTAAATGTAAAATGCTCTAGCTTTTCTAATTCCATTTTTGAATTTAAAGTAGCAGTTTACCCGGTGAGAATCTTAGTAGATAATGCCTATCTTATCAGCGGAGGAAATCCTACTGCAGACAGCCGTGAGCTTTCAATCCGTAGCGATTCTAACCTACCATTTATAGCGAGGCCTCTATAAATGGAACTCAAAGTAAATTTCTATTTTCTGCTCATTTTACTGTGATGAACGGAAAAATTATTCGCTGCGAAGAGCTTTCTCGGCTTCTGAGCGGAGATCTCAGAGACAAAGATTTAGGATCACGGAAGTAAGGAAACAAACTCCTTTTCCGCCCGTCGAAAGAGCGGAATTTTATCCAAGATACGCGTTTGGAATTCCTCTAAGTAAGTATAAAATACTGGGGTAACAAAAAGAGTAAGGATCTGAGAGACAACCAATCCGACTACAATGCAAAGACCGAGAGGTCTTCGGCTGGCGCCGTCTGCTCCAAAGCCAATTGCAAGAGGCACTGCACCCAGTATGGCAGCAAAGGTGGTCATCAAAATCGGGCGCAGCCGCTCGTGACAGGCTTCTATGACTGCTTCCTCCATCGCAAGTCCTTCTTTCATGCGTTGGATTGCAAAATCCACAACCATGATGGCATTCTTTTTGACAATACCCAGCAATAGGAACAGCCCGATAAATCCATAGAGAGAGAGCGGCATATGTGCCAGATAAAGAATCAGTAACCCTCCGGCTCCTGCTGTAGGCACCGTGCTCAAGACCGTAATTGGATGGATATAGCTCTCATACAAAATTCCAAGAATGAGATAGATAACAAATATGGCCACCACAAGCATGGCCGACATGCCTTTTACAAGCTGCTCAAATTGTTGGGCCGACCCTTGAGATGTCCCGCTAACGCCTGCCGGTAAGACTTCTCGCGCAATTTGTCGCAGAGCCGCCGTAGCTTTCTCCACGGGATAGCCCGGTTTGAGGTTATAATAAATGTTTACCGCCGTGAGTTGATTCAAATGGTTAATAGATTCGGGTCCAGTCCGCGATTTCAATCTTACCACGCTGGAGAGTGGAATCAGATCCTGTCCATTTGCCCCTCTCATACGCAAAGTGTTCAAGTCCTCGGGAAAACGGCGCAAATGATCCAAAAGCTCGACGTCGATATCATATTGATTCAGCGGCATCATGATTTGATTGACCCGAGCACCCGCCAGAGCCAATTGAAGGGTCTGTTCAATGTCGCCAGCGGTGAGGCCGTAAGAGGAGGCTTTATCTCGCAAAATTTCAACTTCCAAAAACGGCGCGTTTAAGCGCATGTCAGAAGAAATGTTTGCAAATCCTGGCTGTTCTCTGAGCCGATTCAGCATGGTACTTGCCGTGCGATAGAGAAGCTTTGGGTCCAGGCCGGTCATGGTAAAAGCATAATCTCCTTGGAGGTCACTGGTGGCGCCGGTATCAATCCGCAAGCTGGGATCGGGTCGAATCAAGGGCATCACCCCCGGCACTTTCCGAAGGATTTCTGCATTGAGTTCATCGGCAACTTTTTCGATAGGCGGACGTTTTCCAGCGGGTTTCAGCTTTGTCCAAAGCACCCCCATAGAAGGCAGGAAAGAGCCTTCGGATATATTAGCGACTGTGATGACCTCATTGAAAAAGGGAAAATTTTTTGCAAGTTCAGTAATTTTATCCTGCACTCGTTGCATCTCCAAGGCAGAGGTTCCTTCACGACAAAGAAAAACACCAAAAAGTTCACCACTATCCCCCGCTGGTAAAAAGGTTTTTGGAACATGAAGATAAAGCAGCACCGTACCGATCAGGCAGACGATCCAGAGGAGTATTCCCAACCAGCGGCGCCGCATCACCCAGTGGAGAGAGCTTCCATATCCTTTTTGTAATTTTACAAAAATATCAGCCATTTTTCGTTCCATCCATGTCCGTTGTCCTTCTCCCACTTGTTCAAGCAGGCGGGCGCACATCAAAGGAGAAACGGTGATAGCCACCACTCCTGACATTAAAATAGCAATGACAATCGTCATGGAAAACTCGCGCATCATCCTTCCCATCAAATCGCCCATCAGCAAAAGAGGAATAAAGACCGCCGCTAAAGAAAGCGTCATGGAAAATACAGTAAAGCTGATTTCCTTTGCCGCTTCTAAGGCTGCTTGGATCGGCGTTTTTCCCATTTCCAAATGCCTTACAGTATTTTCCAGCACGACGATGGCGTCATCGACCAAAAAGCCCACTGCTAAGGTCAATGCCATTAGGGAAAGATTATCCAAACTATATCCCAATGCCTTCATAATTGCCAATGTCAGTGCAAGCGCGATCGGAAGCGCTATGGCAGGGATGACGGTTTCGCGAAAGCGTCCGAGGAAAATGAAAATCACGCCCAACACTAGCAAGAACGCTATGAGAATAGTCATCTTCACATCGTCAATTGACGCGAGGATCCGCACCGAAAGATCATTGATCACTTCAAGCGAAATGGAGCCCGGCAAAAAAGAACGCAGACTCTTAACCGTCTCGCGAACTTTTGTCGCCACTTCCACCGCATTGCTGCCCGGAGCCGCCGTAATCGCTATGACAATGGCCGCCGAACCGGTGTGAAATCTACGGCTCCAGTAACGGTTCAGCATGTATTCCGATGCAACGCCGTTTTCGACATGAGCTATATCCGCAAGTTTTACAGGCGTGCCGTTTTGATAGCTCACAATCAGATTATTAAAATCTTTCGCCTCCAGTAGCTGCCCTTTTGGGTCTACGGTATATTGAACTGAGGGACCGTAAAGCACACCTCCAGGTTTGAAGACAGATCCCAGTTTGACGGTGGAGGCAATATCTGTCAAAGCAAGGCCCCGTGAGGCTAATGCATTGGCATCCACTTTGATACGAATAGCCCGAGCTGAGCCATACACCATCGCTTGGGAGACCCCGCTGATCATGGTCATTCTCTGCGCAACAACGTTATTGGCGTAATCATAGAGATCTCCCAACGTCATCGTGTCCGTGGTGAGCGAGAGGTAAACGATAGGACGGTTATTAGGGTTATTTAGGGTATAAGCTGGGGGCGCGGGCAAATCTGCGGGAAGATTCCCCATGGCGCGCTGAATTGCCGCCTGGACATCGGTCGCCGCAGAAGTCAAAGACTTATCCAGGTCAAATTGAAGGACAATGGAAGACACTCCTTCCATATTGTTAGAGGTGACTACCTGCAATCCTTGGATTTGCATCATCTGGATTTCCAGCGGCGTTGAAATATTATTAGCTATGATTTCCGGACTGGCCCCAGGGTAGTTAGTGGTCACATTGATGACCGGATATGCAGCGTCTGGCAGGCTGCTTGTGGGCAGAGTCCGGTACGCATAGATTCCCAAGACAATAGCAGTCACCGCACACAGCGTGGTCATGACAGGACGGCGTATAAAAGGAGCTGAAAGGTTCATTGAGCCCCTTTGATTGTTTGGTTTTCGACAGTTTCCGCCGGTGATCTCATCCGGACCTTTGCCAAAGCACCATCGGATAACATGAGTTGACCGGAAGTCACCACCAGCTCTCCTGCTTTCAACCCGCCGACGATCACAATCAGATCATCGTGAAGTTCGCCCGTCTTGACAGGTCTGATGTGAGCATGCCCCGTGCTATCAATAACGAATAAAAAAGGCCCGTTTTGCCCAACCAAGACGGCTGATTGAGGGACTAAAACAGCTGAAGCCAACGTATGGAGAATTAATCTGACATTTACGTAGAGACCAGGCCACAACACATTGTCCTTATTTTCAAATTGGGCTCTCAACCAGAGGGTTCCTGCCTGAGCTGATACTTTGTTATCCAGAAACTGAAGCTTTCCTCGCGCTTCATAGCCTCTTCTTTCAGGAATCGTGGCAATGACCTCCAATGTGTTTCGATCAAAGTCTTCGCGGATTTTCCCAAGTTCCACTTCAGGAACTGTGAAATCTATGTAGATGGGTTGAATCGTTTGGATGTTTATTAACTTCGTCGTGTTAGCAGTCACCAAATTTCCGGTATTTACCAGATAGACGCCGGTCTTCCCGGATATGGGAGAAGTAATCGAGCAATAGCCTAAATTGATTGTTGCCTGCTTTAATGCTGCTTCCGCTGATTGTACCTTTCCTTCAGCGGCTCGTTCAGCAGCTTGAGCATTTTGCAGTGTTTGAACGTCTATGGTTTGTTTTGCGTAAAGTTGAGTCTGTCGCTGGAGGCTTTGTTGGGCATTCCAGAGATTTGCACGAGCAGTCTCCAAGTCCCCCCGAGTTTGCAGAAGGGCTGCTTGATAAGGCTCGGGGTCGACTTCGTAAAGTTTTTCGCCAGGGGTGACGAAATCTCCCTCTTTAAAAAGTGTTTGCGCAAGAATGCCTGTAACCTGCGGTTGGATGGTGACGGAGGCGACTGTCACGCAATTGCCGAAAGTATCAAGATAGAAAGGTACGTCGCGGCTGATCGCTGGCACTGCCTCTACGCGAGGTGCGGCGGGGGTTTCAGGTCGCCTTCCACAGGAAACCGCCAAAAAGGCGAGGAAAATCATTAAAACGCGGATTCCATTTCTATTTGCAACAGGTTGCATTCCAACAGTAACATACACGGTTTCCGCTTTTGAAGACAATGACTTTCGAAAAAACTCCTGCGCCTACGGTTTTTCGTAATGTATTGGTTATAATTGCAATAAAACTTTCAAAAATCCTTCCGGGCCAAAAGACCTGATTCCCATCACATTTCACTTCCGGCAGCGTCTCTTAGTTGCCTTCGAGAGAAGTTTATATTGGTGATTAGAACCTCTCCTAAAACCGAGGAAGGCCGGCGGGGCACATCTTTATATTGTGAGATCTCCACAGAAAAAGACTTCCAAGCCCAACTCTTTCATAGCAGCTGCCTTAATTTTTAAACCGTGGACGGCTTTTTCCTTACTTGGGGCATAAACTACCTGGATATGGTTGGATTTATGCCGAGCCATCATTTGGTCCCGGCTAATTCCCGACAAAACCCCATGGAGAATCGGCCATTGGGAGGTCGTTAAATTCCACCGATCTTCTGTTTCCTTTTGCGGCAGTTCCACAGCCTCTAAAAGGCCGGTGTCATAAGCTAATTTTCCGCTTTGGATATAAACGCGGCTCCAAACTAACCATCCCGGTTTTGAAATTCCTTTTAATGTGCTTCCCCCTAAATGAAAGTACATCGGAGGTTGCCTTTCGCCAGTAGCGCCGGCCCAATGGTCTGCGAAATGTGCAGGGGGGACGCTTCCGGAAATCAATAATACCCATACATATGCATCGATTTTTCCATCGCAATAGTGGCGGCCCCACCGGAGATCATGAAGGGTATTTTCCGGTGGATAACCCAATTTTCGCCAAAGCTGATAAGTGATCAAGCCATCCAGTCCCGCGCATTCATCAACTTCGTTAAAATGCGGAATCGCTTCGCCAGGGAAGAGCTCTCTCCCATCTTCCGAATAAACAGGCGGGCGTTCGACGTTGTTCAGTGTCCCTTCAACCAGATCGGATGCGGGTGTCAAGTCATTCAACCCCAGTTGATATTGGATACCAATTGTCCCGCAACCAAAGTCATCCGCCAAACGAACCGCGGCGATATACATTTTGCATTGCCGGAGGATTTGATTTTCCGTCAGATCGGTCGCCTCATTAGTGCCCAACTTAAATTTCATCCCCTTTTTCAGATACCAGTCATATGTCGCACGTGCCTCATGGTCGGCCACTGTCAGCATTTTTGCGTAGAGAGTAGATTGGCTAAGACGCTCCTTGAAGATGCCCGTCTGGTGCAGCAGCTCGTCGGGAATGATGGCGTTGTACATGCCCATGCAACCCTCATCAAAAATCCCCATGATAGCTTTCTGATCTTTGAGATCCCGCGCGAATTCCGTCCCGATTTTTTCCTGAGCGGCTGACACTTCTCCGTTTTCGTAAGGACGGACATGGGATTCATCGTGGGTTACGACACCAGTGTGCAGCCACTGGTGTAAGCCTTTCGTGAAAAACGCATCGCTAAAATCCTCGCTCCAAAGAGAACTGTATTTGACTCCAGCCTTGGTCAGGCTAGCGTTTAAGTTTAATAATCCCACTAGTCCTGGCCAAGTGCCGCTCCAATTAGCAACAGTGAGAATGGGACCACGATGCGATATTAATCCTGCCAGGATATGATGACTGTACATCCAAACCGCCTCGGCAACAATCAATGGCGCATCAGCCGGGATAGACTTAATGACGTGCATTCCATATTTCTGACTATCTATAAATCCATGCTGTTTAGCAGCATCGAAGTCATGAGCGCGCTGTAGCCTCCATCCCTCGCGTTCAATGGATTTAGCAATAAGAGTTTCCATCGCTGCTTGCGCAGCTTGGCACACGCGATTTGCAGAAAGCCTGACGTCCCCGTTAGCGATTAAATAAACTGTCTTCATTCGGAATTGATTTAAATTTTTATCTCAGGAAGGGTGTTGCAAGAGGTCATCGAAGCCCTCTCTTTACATGCAAAAAGAGCCTAGTATAGAATCTGTCGACTGACAAATGTTTCGAAGCTGGACCGAGATACAAGCGGATTACTTGCAAGCAAATTTGAGAGAGCTTCGCTCTCGGTTACCGCTGCGCTGTGGAGTCATTAGTGTTGTCAAGGCAAATGCTTACGGGCACGGCGCTACCAATGTGGCAAAAGTACTGAAGTCCGATTCCAGCGCTTTTGCTGTCGCATGCCTTTCCGAAGCCTTGGAACTTCGAGAGGCCGTGCAAGATCGCGATATTCTCATTCTGGGCCCGTCCTTGCCCTCGGAGCGTCAAGAAGTGGTCAAACATGATTTTATTCCCACTGTCTCAAGCGTGGAAGAAGCAAGGGAATACGCGAAGTATGCGATCTCGCAGCCCGTGCGACTCAGCATAAAGATCGATACTGGTATGGGAAGGATCGGCCTTTGGAAAGATCATGCGGTAGCCAGCCTGAATACTCTCTCTCGTTTACGGACAGTCTCGGTGCATTCGATAGCAACCCACCTTGCCGCTGCCGTTGAAGATCCTATTTTTAGTCGAGAGCAGCTTGAATGGATGGAAGAGCATGCCTCGATATTCCGGAAACTCTTTCCTGGTGTTCTGCTCCACGCGTTGCATAGCGCCGGAATTTTGGAATTCCCAGATCACGCATTTGATTTGGTCAGGCCCGGCTTAGCTCTCTATGGGATCGCTTCTCCCGAAAAATATCAGCACCGATTCAAACCTGCCTTGTCTTGGAAAACACGCGTTATTGAGGTACGTGAAGTCGGCAAGGGACGTTGTGTGAGTTACGGGCATACTTTCACCACTTCCGAACCCTGTCGTCTGGCAACCATTGCCATTGGCTATGCGGACGGTTATCCCGTTCAGCTTTCGAGCAGTCCCGCATACGTTTTAGCTCAAGGACTTCGTTGCCCTATTGTCGGCCGTGTGACCATGGATCAGACTGTAGTCAGTATTCCTAAAGGCCTCCAAGTTTCGCGCGGCGATGAAATTGTTCTTATCGGAGAACAACAAACGGAAAAGATTACAGCAACCGATATTGCCCATTGGGCGGGCACAATCCCTTGGGAGATTTTGACGCGTATTCACCGACGAGTAAAATGCTTATTCCGGAGCGGTCAATAGCTGCCGGATGCAAAGTCAGGAGTGTAGAACCTCTTTCAAGACCTAGCACCTCAGGGCAATTTCTTGCGACATGTAACTGGTCAGTTAAAAAACCTCTATAGCGAAACTCCTATAAAATGACCACAAATTTGGAGGGTATTTTTTCTTCGGACGCGGCGCAAAAGCAAGACTTTCTCCATGATATGGACTTGGTTTTGCAACAATGGCTGAGATAAAAAGACCCACAAGGTTGCTCTCATTTTAAAGGAGTTTGGCTATAGGTCTTGGGAGGGGTTCCAGGATGTCATTTCTTACCACAAGTTTCTCTCTTTTTGTGTAATTCATTTAACAACTGCTTTGGCTGCGATGAAATCCGCAGAAAAATAGGTCTTCTTAGGCTACAAATTTCTCGCTGGAAATTCTTTTACATGGAAATAATGAAACGTGAATTTGGAAAAACCCTTAATCTTTGAGCCAATTCCAATGGAGCGCGTTTGGGGAGGAAAAAGGCTGAGTACTTATGGCAAGTCACTTCCCAATGGAATTCCTATTGGAGAACTTTGGGAATTAGTTGATCGAGAGGATGTCCAGAGCGTTGTCCATTCTGGTCCGTTGCGAGGAAAAACCCTCAATACACTCTGGCAAAAGGAAAGAGCCAAGATCTTCGGGTCGCGATTTGTTAATTTTGCCTCTTCACGTTTTCCGCTGCTCTTCAAGTTACTTGATGCGCACAGCCGCCTTTCTGTACAGGTACATCCGCCGGAAAGGATTGCCGCTTTTTTAAATGGGCAGCCAAAAACCGAGATGTGGTATTTTTTGGACGCCGACCCGGGCGCAAAGGTTTATGCCGGGTTAAAAAAAGGTACTACTAAAAAGCAGTTTGAAGAGCTCTTGACCTCGGGTCACGTCGAAGAGGTCCTGCATGAAATTCCCGTTCAGGTTGGCGGTTCCATTTTCATTCCCAGTGGGAGAGTCCACGCTATCGGTGAGCATAACGTGATCGTCGAAATCCAACAAAATAGCGATACTACTTTTCGAGTGTATGATTGGAACCGGTTGGGACTCGATGGGTGCCCTCGCCAACTGCACATTCATGAGTCGTTAGCATCTATCGACTTTGAAGATTTTGAGCCCCGGATCCAACCGCCCGGGCAGGATTTGGTGGCCGATTGCAATTTTTTCCGAGTCCGCTTTATAAAGTTTTCGGAGCCATTTGCTGCTCGCGACGCGGAGGAGTTTTCAATTTACACCGTTGTTATGGGCCGTGTCCGCTGCGGAGGTGAAGAATTTCCGGTCGGCCACTTTTTCTTAGTACCAGCTGAGCTCCATGCCACAATGATCCAACCGGTCAATGGAGAAGCTGCCGTCTTACAAACCACTCTTCCCACATCCTAGAGCGCTCATTTATTAAGTCAACTTGGAGGCACGAATTTCAGAGTATTTATTAACTAAATAGTTACATGTTGCAAGAAATTGCCGTGAGGTTGCCGGCCTTTTTGCCCCAGGCTTTGTCGCCCCAACCGGTCCGTATCATCAAGATATGGCCTGATTGTTGCTTCGCTCCTGGGCCGAAAATTCCTGGAAACAACATGTAATTGTTTTATTTAAAAAACTCTCTGAAAGGAGCCTACTTTGAGGTCGGCAACTCCAGGGCACACTCGTTCTCTTAAGAAACTTGTCACCGAAATTTCGACTGCTCAAAAAGTAAGCGACGGCTGGCACACTGTGCGGCTGGCTCAGCTCATAAATGCTTTAGTATGGAATATTGGCTTGTTTTTAGGTACTTATACGCTATACTGAGCAGTCATTTGCCTCTTAACAGATACCTTTAAGTCAAGAAATACCCTCGGCCAATCCGAGAGCAAAAGTTTGCCTTGCAAATTCCCGCGTCGAGGACACAATGGCTCCCGTTAGAACCGATTGGATATGTTGATTGCGTGGCGAATCGTCAAGTGAGTTAGTCTCTATGGTGATTTGAAACCCGGTATTCGGGAGCGGCTTTGCAGCAATCAGTTGCTTCTTTCCTAAGATACAGACAGATAGATATATGAGACTCTACATAGGAAATCTTTCCTTTGATACCACAGAAGACGAACTGCGCGCAGCTTTCGAACAGTTTGGAGCCATCGTAG
>PSRL01000096.1 GCA_003176035.1 Verrucomicrobiota bacterium | reverse complement strand
CTTGCGCTACTCGACGACTGAGCAACGCAGGCGCCGGATGCTTTTCAGCCCTTTTTCAGGGCGTACTAAATAGCACTACTCTGTTAAGTTAACAGACATTGCGGGATTTTCTGTTTTTTGTCCTGAAAATTCCACGAGATGCCTTTGGGCAATGGAGGTGATTTCCGTAAAGGAAATTACCCGCCCGAGGCATTCGCGCAGGGGGCGCCCGCCAGGTAACCCCTTGGTATATGCCATCAAACGAGACCTCAGAGATCTCATGGCAAAAGCTTCGTCATCACGCCATTCAATCTCTTGCTGACAGTGGTTTAAAATCAGGCTCCATTTTTCTTCCAACGAAATTGGGGAAAGGGTCACGCCCCGCTGTAAAAGGGAATGTATTTCAGAAAAAATGCGGGGATTATTCATCGCTCCTCGACCAATCATCAAACCGGCAACATTCGTCTGCCGATAGCGTTTTAAGGCTTCCTCAGCAGTGAGGATATCTCCATTGCCAATCACAGGCAATGACACAGCCTCGGCAACTTCTGCAATGACCGACCAATCCGCATTGCCCGAATATCCCTGAGCTTTAGTGCGACCGTGAACGGCTAGACGTCGAATGCCACAGTGTTCTAATATTTTTGCTACGGCAACGGCATTAATCGAATGGGCGTCCCAGCCAATCCGAATTTTAGCGGTCACTGGCAAGGGAGCCACAGCTTGCACAACGGCCCGAGCCACCCGCTCCAGGAGGGGACAGTCCTTCAAAAGAGCCGATCCGCCCTGTTTGCAGACCACTTTGTTGACGGGGCACCCGAAGTTCAGATCGACAAAATCCGGGCCTACCCAATCTACCACCTGCCGTGCAGCTTCTGCCAGGCAGGTGGGTTCCGCACCAAAGAGTTGAACTCCAATCGGGCGTTCGATGGGATCAAATTCGAGATATTCGCGCGTACGAGCATTTCGCTGAGCAATGCCCTCCGCAGAAACAAATTCAGTTGTAAGAACGTCCGCCCCGAATTCCTTACAGATTCGCCGGAAGACTGTGTTGGTCACGCCGGCCATGGGCGCCAGAAAAAGTTGAGGCAATGGATATCGCCGGGGCAAAGGAAAATCCATAGTATAACAAAAGAACTCTAAAGTATGTCAGACCGGTTACAAATTTTGCGCCAGCAAATCGGCGACCTCTCGTTGAATCGCCGGAATTTGATCTAACTCCAAGTGCGGATTGCGAACTAAAAACATTTCTCCGGTTGCCGGATACTCATAAACTAGAGTGTCTTTATCTTCGCTTTCAATCGCACGCAGAAGCCGTTTCCGCTCCAATAAGAGAGCGAGAATATAAATCAAATTGGTATGGACCGGATTATTTTGAGCAATTAACCGCCGAAGCACAGTTTCACTGTCCTTTTTTGCAATGGGCTCCGGCGCTGGAGGAGCCGATGGTTGGTAGCGCGATTTCCAAAAAGAAAAAGGCCGATTGATCCCGCTTCCGCTCAGCGAATCCTTGTGCGCAATCCAAGCCGCCTCACAGAGATCTTCCCGGCGAAATCCGCCGTCCTCACGAAAGAGAAGCGTATAAAAAAGTTCCCCTTTTTGGAACTCCTTGCCCGTATGAGTACAAACATGGGCACGCTTCTTGATTTCCCAATCTTGCTGCATCAGGGATTTCCTTTAAAAGCCTGGCAATTTTAACTTCGGAAACTCTCTGCCTGTAGAACGAATCCAAAGCAACCAACAGCCTACCAGGGAATAGAAAACGAGCGGAGTCCATGCGGCTATCACCGGATTGACATGATTCCCCTTTCCCATGGCAATAAACACCTTATCTACAAATATCAATGTGAAGAAAATACCTATGGCTGCGCCCACCCCTCCCAAAATTCCACGTCTCGAATAGACAATTCCCAACGCCCCTCCAACAGTAACGGCGACCATCACTTGCCAAGGAAGCGCATAGCGATACTGCAAATGAGTACGGTAAGGAGCCAAACGTCTTTCAGGAAAATCCTTATTATAAAGGAGATAATCATTCAGTTCGGAGACTGAAAGATAATCGGGATTCATTACCGAGCTGGCTATACGCCACGGCGTCTCATTCCAATGCTCAATGGTCAATCGATCGGAATCCACGCTTTTTAAGATGTTCCCTCTGGGGTCCAACTCCACATATCGGGCTCCCTTCAAAATCCATGCGCGCCGAGTTTCATCATAGGAAGCATTGTTAGCAAACCACTCCTGAGTAATTTCATTGGCCTGATTTTGTTGAATGATTTGTACGTTCTCCAAGAGATTATTTATCTGGTCAGGAGCAATGGAACTCATAAACCAGAGTCGAGAGTATTCCCGATTTCGATACATATGGGCGGCAATAAACTCGTCATCCGTATGAGTTCGTTTTCGGATATCATTTAACATTTGTTTTTTAATGCGTTCCGCATGTGGCGCCGATGACCAGTTAAAATAGGTGATGATTCCCACCAGGATCAGGCCAACTAGAAAAAGAGGCGAAAGTACCCTGAGGACACTTCTTCCAGCCGTGAGCATTGAAATGACTTCATTGCTGCGTGACATCATCGTCAGGCTATACAAGAGGGCCAGAAGCGTTCCCGCCGGCAATGCCAGAACCAAAATTGCCGGGAGTTGCGTTTGGTAGTAGCGTAAGACTGTTAACAAACTGGCACGACCTTGGAGAAATATTGGAATATTATCACTTAAATCGAAAATGAACCAGATCGCCACAAATCCGGTGATGCAGTAGAAGAACGGCATGAAAAATCTTTTTAAGACATAACGGTCCAGAATCGTCATGAGAACAGTTTAAATTTTAGCAAAGGCACCCAACTTTTTATTAGAGAACGTCGAACAATATGCCAAATTCGAAGTCAGGAGAAGCCAAAAACCCTCCGCTATTGCAGACTCCGTCCCTCCGCAAAGAGCAAGTTATTCTTAAGATCATATGGGAATAGTGCCTTTTAGGGAAGAAGTTGGAGCAATTTTCTCTGAAAAAGGTCTTCTCTCCCAAGTAGAAGGATTTGAGTACCGTAGGGAACAGCAGGAAATGGCACTTCACGTTGCCCAAGCCCTCGCATCCGGCACTCACGTTGCTATCGAGGCAGGCACCGGGGTGGGAAAGTCCTTGGCTTATCTCGTCCCAGCGGTCTTGCACTCCACCCGAGAGCGTAGGCGAGCCCTTCTGAGCACCCATACGATTAACCTCCAGGAACAGCTGATTTATAAGGATATTCCTCTTGTCCAGAAACTTCTACCCGTGGAATTTAGCGCGGCCATTTTAAAAGGTCGGCAAAATTACTGTTGTGGAACCCGCCTGGAACGGGCTTTTGCAAATGCCAAGGGGCTCTTCACAGGCGCTGAAGTTAAAGAATTGGAGCGGATCCGGAAGTGGACACGGACCACTAAGGATGGGTCTCTGAGTGACTTTGGGCAACAACCCGACCCAGCCATTTGGGCTCAGGTCTGCAGCGAAAGGCACGTGTGTATTCAAAAAATCTGTGGAAAAAATCCCTATTGTTTTTACCAAAACGCTCGTCGCCGTGCCCTCAGCGCAGACATCCTCATTTTAAACCACACCCTCTTTTTTACTTTGCTAGGCGGAATCGATGAAGACGAAGAGGATAACCTGGAAGGCTATCTTTTCCCCGGTGATTTCGCCATTTTCGACGAAGCTCACACGATTGAGTCCGTTGCCGGCCGACACGTAGGGATCGACATCTCACAATATGCTCTCCGTACCAATCTCCACCGCCTCTATCACTCTCGTTCCAAAAAGGGGCTCTTTCAGCTATTGCGCCATGCTTCGGGCGTGCAAGAAGTTTCCGATCTCTTGCCAAAAGTAGATGCGTTCTTCGATGCCATCGCCGCTCAATGTTCCTCTCAGCGCGGCGACCGAGAGTTTCGAATACGATCTCCAGGAATCGTCGCGCCCGAACCGATTGCCGACGGACTGAGCCGATTGTGCGGCATTCTCACCACTGCGGCTTCCAATTGCGAAGACTCGTTGATCAAATTGGAGCTCCAGGACACCTGCCGTCGCTTAAAGCAACACCGCGCAGCACTTTTGGATTTTATCCACCAAAATCTGCCGGACTACGTCTATTGGGTGGAGCGTACCGGAAAAAGAGAGTCGTTTTCCACTCTCAGCGCAGTGCCTGTTGACTTATCAGCAGCATTGGGACGCCTCTTATTTCGCGCAAACACTCCTTGCGTGCTGACTAGCGCAACACTTTCCGTAGGAGGGGCGGAATTAGACTACTTTCGCCAACGACTTGGTGCCATCCGGCTCTCCACGCATCAGATTGGAAGCCCGTTTGACTACGAACGGCAGATGAAAATATTTCTGGTCCGCAAAATGCCGGACCCCCGAGACGCCGATTATGAAGCAGCTCTCGAAAAGTGGATTGCCCATTTCACGGAAAAAAGCGGAGGCAGAGCCTTTGTCCTTTTCACCGCATATCAAACCTTGGAAGCACTCGCAAAGCGAATGGAACCGTTTTTTAAGAAAAAAGGATGGCCCCTTCTGGTGCAGGGAGGAGCTCTTCCGCGCCTGAAAATGATTCATGAATTTAAGAGAGGACCCTCCGCCGTACTTTTCGGAACGGACAGCTTTTGGAGCGGCGTGGATGTGGCCGGAGAAGCACTTTCCAACGTCATCATTACGCGCCTTCCTTTTGCGAGTCCTCATCATCCTCTCACCGAGGCTAAACTGGAGGCAATCGAAGCAACCGGTGGAGACCCCTTTCGAAACTATTCACTTCCTGAAGCGATTCTCAAATTGAGGCAGGGAGTGGGCCGCCTCATTCGAACCAAGACTGATCAAGGAATGATAGTGCTACTCGACAGCCGGATACTCACCAAGCCGTATGGGCGGACCTTCCTTGCAGCTCTACCAAAGTGTCCGGTCGAAATCATTGCCTAAACCGACAACTCTCTCTCCGGGGGGTATAGCGAAACCCCTATAAAATGAGAGCAACTTTGAGGGGCTTTTTCCCTCAGCTATTGTTGCACAACCAATTCCATCTCATGGAGATGGCCTTGCCTTTGCGCCGCCCCCTAAGAAAAAATACCACCCGAATTTGTAATCATTGTAGAGGGGTTTCGCTAGGGGTGTCATCAATGAAGCCAAATAAGAGAAGCGGCCAAATAAACCGCATCTTAAAAGTTCAGAGCTGTTTTGTCA
>PSRL01000077.1 GCA_003176035.1 Verrucomicrobiota bacterium | reverse complement strand
CTTGCGCTACTCGACGACTGAGCAACGCAGGCGCCGGATGCTTTTCAGCCCTTTTTCAGGGCGTACTACCTATTAACATTAAAGCATCGAAATATTGTGGAATATGTCCACATTAACCCTAAAAATAGGACTATCACGATGAAGGATACAGGCTTTCCCTTATATAAAATAAGGGAAAGCGTTCGATTTTCATTTTATGAAGATTTATATATCCTTTCGGAGGTTTTAAATGGAGTTAAATATTTGCATGATAAAGGAATCTTTCATAACGACATCCATGAAGGCAATATTATTCTCCAGAAAGATGGGGGTGTCAAAATTATAGATTTTGGCTTGTCAGGCAAGGTGATCCCAAGACTTGGCGATAATAATAATGCTATAAAATTTAGGATGGATGAATTTCAATTGCGCCGGGTTCTTATGCAGATACTTCAAAGACACCCTGAAATAGAAGAATCTGGTAATTCAACTGAAAAACAGCATTATGCGTTGATAAAAATATTGCTAAAAGCGACGAGAACTTCTTCATGCATTCAGGCCTGATGCGCCTGATGACAGAACTGGAAAAAATGCACGAGCTTTTTCCAAAGTGGAGAAAGCCAGACCTGCCCCCTAAAACAAAATTTGACGATGTGGCCAAGCTTCAAGAAAGCTCCCGAGCTCTCCTAAGTTCAAGGCATTTATGAAGTGAGTTGAAGGATGGGACCATATCCTTGTGGCGCAGAGATCAAGTCTAAAATTTAGGAATTTTTGCGAGGAGAGCGGAGGGGGGCTCTACGTAGAATATCAATTAGTCTAGAGGGAACGCTCTGCTAAAAAGGCTGCATTTACCTATGGTCAACTCTTTCAACCTCTCTTTAAAAATTGGTTCACCCAACCCAATGTCCAGTCTAATCCCCACAAAGGGTTTTGATCTCCTCGCACGACTTGGAGTGTGTAAACCTCGCATTAGCGGACCGCTTTCCTGCCCACTGATAACGAATGTAAAAGAAAACAATGCGGGCAAAGGAGACTATGGTAAATGCGAGCGATTTTATTCGAGTCAGTATCATGGTGATCATGATGAAAAAAAGTTTGGCATTCGAATGGGTCGGATTTTCGTAACAAAAACCTTCAAACGATATTCAACAATACCCGGGGAAAAACACGAATACGAAAAACCCGACCTATTAGAGAAATTAAAGCATCCAAACACTGTGAAATATGTCCACATTGATGCTAAAAATAGAACTGTCACTATGAAGGATGCAGGCTTTTCCTTAACTGAAATAAGGAAAACCGTTCGATTGTCATTTTATGAAGATCTGTACATCTATTTGAAAGTTCTCGATTGGGTTCAGCATGCGCATGGTCGGGGAATCTGCCATAAAGATACCCATGAAGGCAATATCACTCTGCAGAAAGATGGGACCGTCAAAATTATAGATTTTGGCTTGGCAGAGGATGTATCTAACATAAGTGACAATAATGATATAAAATTTGGGCGGGACATATACTGGTTAAGCGAAAATCTTAGATCGTTACTCGAAAGACACATTAAAAGTGCAAAATCTGGTAATCCTAACGAAAAAAAGCATTATAAGCTAATCAAGCAAATTGCTCCACGCGGCAAGGAGCTTTTGCCATATTCAGACCTGATGCGCCTGAAGACAGAACTGGAAAAAATGAGCGAGTTTTTTCCAGAGTGGGGACATCAAGACCCACCCCCAGAAACGAAATGTGACGATGTGACTAAGCTGCAAGAAAGTTCCGGAACTCTCCCCTAAGTTTCAGGCATTTATGAAGTGAATTGAAGGATGGGACCATATCCATGGTGGCACGGGGCATCAAGCCTAAAATCTAGGGATGTTTGCGGGAAGCACAGGGGAGGCTCTACGCAAAATATCAATTAGTTTAGAGGAAATACTTCGCTAAAAGTAGGAACCTATGTACGGCTTTTTAAACTCTTTAAAAAACGATTTCTCCCGCCGGATTTTCAGTTTAACTCACCAAAGGGATGCCAATCTACGCATGCGAATTGAAGAGCCTAAACGTCGCACCGTCGGAGCGCCGGAGTCCTACCCATTAGAAGGAGGTGGGGCTGTAAAAGAAAAAAATGCTGGCGCAGGAAGCTTTGGCATGTGCGAGCGATTTTATTCGAGTCAGTATGAGGAAAAAAATGATGAAGAAGCTGAATGCATTAAAATAGGTCGGATTTACATAAAAAAAACCGTCAGGCCAGACTCGGAAATACCCGAGGAAGATCAGGAATATGAAAAACTCGACCTATTAAAGAAATTAAAGCATCGGAACATTGTGGAATATGTCCACATTGATCCCGAAAATAGAACTGTCACTATGAAGGATACAGGCTTTTCCTTAAATGAAATAAGGGAAACCGTTCGATTTTCATTTTATGAAGATTTGTACATCTATTTGGAAGTTCTCAATGGAGTCAAATATTTGCATGATCAGGGAATCTGCCATATAGATCTCAATGAAGACAATATCACTCTCCAGAAAGATGGTACCGTCAAAATTATAGATTTTGGCTTGGCAGAGGATGTATCTAACAGATCTGGCAGTAATGAGAACAAATTTTGGGGGGATAGATACTGGTTAAGCGAAAATCTTAGGTCTTTACTCGAAAGGCACTTTGAAATAGAAAAATCTGGTAACCCAAATGAAAAAAAGCATTATAAGCTAATCGAGCAAATTGCTCCACGCGACAAGGAGCTTTTGCCATATTCAGACCTGATGCGCCTGAAGATAGAACTGGAAAAAATGAGCGAGTTTTTTCCAAAGTGGGGAAGTCCAGACCTGCCCTCAAACAAAACTTGACGATGTGGTGAAGCTTCAAGAAAGTTTCCGACCTCCCTCTCGATGTTCCTGGTGGGAGCGATCTTACTTGGAGATTAAAGCTGTTACAAGCTGAATTGGAGGCCATGTCCTTGGTGACACGGGGATCAAGCTCAGCATTTAGGAATTTTTGCAGGAAACGAAGGGGAGTTTCTACCTAAAAGATCGACTAGTTTGGAGGACGCTCCGCTGGACAGGGTGCACCTGTGGCCAACTCTTTCAATCCCTCTTTAAAAATCGGTTCTTCCAAACCAGTTTTCAGCCAAATCCGCACAAAAGCTTTCGATCTACTCGCAAGACTGGGAGTGTGCAAACCTCGCATTATCGGACCACTTTCCTTCCCGGCAACAAACGAAAATGTCAAAGAAACCGATGCAGGCGAAGGATTGTACGGCAAGTGTGAACGATTCTACTCGAGCCAGTATCCTGGTAAAAAAGAGTATGGCATTCAAATAGGTCGGGCTGTCATAAAAAAAACCTTCAAACGGAACGCAGACATAGAAAGTGCTGCGAGAAGGGACCCAGTACAACGCTGGGCCAAACCCGAATATGAAAAATCCGACCTATTAGCAAAATTAAAGCATCGGAACCTTGTGAAATATGTCCATATTGATCCTGAAAACAGGACCGTCACTATGAAGGATACAGGCTTTTCCTTAATGAAAATAAGGGAAACCGTTCGATTTTCATTCTATGAAGATCTATACATCTTTTTGGAAGTTTTAAATGGAGTTAAGTATTTGCATGACCATGATATCTGTCATAACGACCTCCATGAAGGCAATTTCACTCTTAAGAAAGATGGGACCGTCAAAATTGTAGATTTTGGCTTGGCAGAGAAGGCCTCCCCCGAAATTAAAAATAACAATATAAAATTTGAGAGGGATAGAATTTTTTTACGTCAGATTCTCAAGGAGCTACTCGACCGGCATTCTGAAATAGAAAAATCTGGTAATTCAGATGAAAAAGAACATTATGCCCTAATAAAAAAAATAGCTCAACGAGATGAGAAATTTTTCGTATATTCAGACCTGATGCGCCTGATGACAGAACTGGAAAAAATGAGCAATTTTTTCCCAAGGTGGGGAAAACAAAAACTGCGCCCGCAAACAAAATTTGAAGATGTGGCCAAGCTGCAAGCAAGTTTCCGATCTCCCCTGGGTTTAAGGTGACTTGGAGTGTGTAAACCTCGCATTAGCGGACCGCTTTCCTTCCGACCGATAAACGCGAATGTAAAAGAAAACCATGCGGGCAAAGGAGACTATGGTAAATGCGAGCGATTTTATTCGACCCAGTATTCTGACAAAAAAGAGGATGGCATTCAAATAGGTCGACCTTTAATAAGAAAAACGTTTTACGCAGCATCCAGCAATACTCTGGGCGAATCCGAATCTGAAAAACCAGAATTTGAAAAAGCCGATCTATTAGAGAAATTAAAGCATCCGAACATTGTGGAATATGTCCTCATTGATCCTAAACATAAGACTATCATTATGGAGGATACAGGCTTTTCCTTAGCGGAAATAAGGGAAACCGTTCGATTTTCATTTTATGAAGAGTTATACATCTTTCTGAAAGTTTTAGATGGCGTTCAGTATTTGCATGACCGTGATATCTGTCATAACGACATCTATGAAGGCAATATCACTCTTAAGAAAGATGGGACCGTCAAAATTATAGATTTTGGCTCGGCAGAGAAGACATGCCCCGAAAGTTAAAAATAACAAAAAATTTAAGACAGATAAATGTGATTTATGCTACTTTCTCAGGAGGATACTCGCAAACCACTCTGAAATAGAAGAATCTGGGAATTCAGATGAAAAGGAACATTATGCCCTAATAAAAAAAATAGCTCGCGATAAGAAACTTTTCGTATATTCAGACCTGAAGACAGAACTGGAAAAAATGAGCAATTTTTTTCCAAAGTGGGGAAAGCAGGAACCTCCCCCTCAGACACAATGTGACGACGTGGCCAAGCTTTAGGAAGCGTGCGACAGAAAGCCAATTATAAGGCTTCTGTAAGGACCGTGGCGGTTTTTTCAAAATCCGAGTGGGAGTGAGCCAGAGAGAAGAAAGCGGTCTCAAATTGTGAAGGAGGAAAGTACACACCTTGTTGGAGACAGGTTCGAAAAAATTTTGCAAAGTGTTTTGTATTACTTTTTTTCGCGTCGTCGAGATTTCGCACTGGCCCGCGAGTGAAATACAAGCAAAACATGGAGCCAATGCGATGGAAACAGACGGGTTTTTTGCCAATGGCTTCCAGAAAAATCTGTTCCAAATGACGCCCTTTCCGCTCCAAGCGTTTCCAACCGTCAATGCGTTGCAGCTCCTCCAGCTGAGCTAGACCGGCAGCAAGCGCCAGGGGATTGCCTGAGAGGGTGCCTGCTTGATAGACCGGACCATCAGGGGACAGCAAATCCATAATGTCTGCTCGGCCACCAAAGGCGCCCACGGGAAGGCCGCCGCCAATCACTTTTCCGAAAGCGGCGAGGTCCGCTCGAATGCCAAAAATTTCCTGGGCTCCGCCCGGAGCCAAGCGAAATCCGGTCATCACTTCGTCAAAAATGAGTATTGCGCCATAGCGATTGCAAAGGTGCCGCAGTTCTTCGAGAAATCCGGGTTGCGGTAGGTAGAGACCGGCATTTGCCGGAACGGGCTCCAGGATGACGGCTGCAATGGAACGTTTTTCTCTTTTAAAAAGTTCGCGAACCGCTTCGAAATCGTTGAAAGGCAATGTCTTTGTCAGTGCGGCAAGGGCTTTGGGAATGCCAGCGCTGTCAGGTTGGCCGTGGGTGAGAGGCCCGCTGCCAGCTCTTACCAAAAGCGAATCGACATGCCCGTGATAGCATCCTTCAAATTTAACGATGAGATCTCTGCCGGTAAATCCCCTCGCCAGCCGAATACAGCTCATGGTGGCCTCGGTTCCACTGTTTACCATGCGAATCTTCTCTACGGAGGGCACGAGGGAAGAGATCATTTGAGCCATCCGAACTTCAAGTGCGCTACAGGTTCCAAAACTAGTTCCATTTGGCTCAACGGCTCGCAAGGCCCTGAGGACCGGCCGAGGCGCATGCCCTAAAATGGCGGGACCCCAGGTGCAGACGTAGTCCAAGTATTCGTTGCCGTCGACATCGGTGAGTGTGGAGCCTCTTGCCTTGGCTACAAAAAATGGCTGGCCCCCTACTGCGCGAAAGGCCCGAGCCGGCGAGTTGACGCCTCCCGGGATCAGTTTCTTGGCTTGAGAAAAGAGACGAGCGGATTCTGAGCCAATACCTTTGCGCATTGCTGAAAGAATACGAATTGATCAGGCAATTCCAAAGCGATTTTTGCGATTTTTAACCTTCGCCCAAATCTAGCTAGGCAGGAGACGGGGGGACGTGCATTAAAAATGGGAAATAATATTATCTCCAAATTCTGAGCACTTGATTTCCGTACCCTCTTCCATAAGGCGCGCGAAATCATAGGTCACCCGCTTGCTGCCAATAGCACCGTTAAGGCCTTTAATGATTAAGTCAGCAGCTTCGGTCCAACCCAGATAGCGAAACATCATTTCGCCGGAGAGAATCACAGAGCCGGGATTGACTCGATCCAAGTTTGCATATTTGGGAGCTGTGCCGTGCGTCGCCTCAAAAATGGCGTGACCGGTCACGTAGTTGATGTTGCCTCCGGGAGCAATGCCAATGCCGCCCACCTGAGCTGCTAAGGCGTCGGAGAGGTAGTCGCCATTTAGGTTGAGTGTCGCAATGACGTCGAAATCTTCAGGTCGAGTGAGGACCTGTTGGAGGGCAATGTCTGCAATCGCATCTTTTATGATCAGACCGTTTGGCAATTGACACCAGGGACCCCCATCGATTTCTTTGGCTTGGAATTCGCGCTTTGCAAGGGCGTAAGCCCAATCCCGAAAGGCTCCTTCGGTGAATTTCATGATATTGCCCTTGTGGACAATGGTGACACTTTTGCGATTTTGCTCAATGGCATATTGGAGGGCGGCGCGTATCAGCCGTTCCGTGCCAGGTCGGCTCACCGGTTTGATCCCAATTCCGACCTCCACATCTTTATACAACTCCGGCGAAAGGTTGGCCTCATTTATCCAAGCAAGGTTCCTTCTTTTCCTGCCAAAACGAATTTTTTCAAAAAAGAAGGGGAATTCCGCTTTCAAAAATTTGCGAATTCGTTTGGCCTCCTGCGTGCCCGCACGAAATTCAATGCCCGCATAGATGTCTTCCGTGTTTTCACGAAAAATTACCATGTTGACCTTTTCCGGATGTTTCACCGGTGAAGGGACGCCAGTAAAATATTGGACCGGGCGCAGACAGACATAGAGATCCAAGAGCTGCCGCAAAGCGACGTTGAGAGAGGTGATGCCCCCTCCCACGGGGGTTGTTAAGGGACCTTTAATTCCCACAAGGTATTCCTGAAATGCTGTGACGGTGTCGTTTGGAAGCCAGGTATCAAATTTGGTTTTCGCAGCTTCTCCCGCAAAAACTTCAAACCAGGCGATTTTCCGATTGCTCCCGTAGGCCTTTTTTACCGCCGCATCAAAAACTCGTTCGCTGGCCGCCCAGATATCGGGTCCCGTTCCATCCCCACGGATAAATGGAATGATCGGATGTTCGGGCACATTCAGTTTGCCCTGGGAAATGGTAATTTTTTTTCCCCCGGATGGTGGTGTTAATGAGTCGTAAATCATAGTATAAATGAGCCACTTTGGCGGACAGGGTCCACAGAGGAGAGCTCCGGGAGCGTGTTTAAAACCGCGCCAAGTGCCAAAGTCTATAGCTGCAAATGACAAACGTAAAGCCAACTTCGTTGGTTTTTTTTAGAAGCACAAAATTGGGAACTCCGGTTTGTTGCCCTGCAACTTCCCCGGAAGAACTCCGGAAAAGCCC
>PSRL01000186.1 GCA_003176035.1 Verrucomicrobiota bacterium | reverse complement strand
GGTCATAGCTCAGTTGGTAGAGCGCCTCAATGGCATTGAGGAGGTCTGGGGTTCGAATCCCCATGGCTCCACCACTCTCTCAGCGATTCCGCTTTTAGCCAAAAATGGAGGGGAGGATGTCCTCTTCTTGGAAGACTCACTGGCGGAGGGTGATACCAGGTTCCAGTCAAAAAATGATAGAACGTTGAAAGCAGGGCTAAAAACCCGGAAGACTAACTCTTAGACATCCTTTGGGATAAACAATGCTTTGCACAGAGACAGAGTTTTAGTTAATCTGGGAGCCCTCCTGCACAACAGATGAAAACTTTCCTTTCTCTTATCGGCATATTGGTGCTCGCGGTCATGGCCTTGGGAACAGCCGGTTGCGCGCATTATAATCGTCTTGTTGTTTTACGACAGGCTACCGACCGCAGCTGGGCTGACGTTCAGAATGTATATCAGAGGAGGGCGGATCTTATTCCGAACTTGGTCCGTACGGTAGAAGGGGCCGCTAACTTCGAAAAATCGACGCTCACCAGCGTCATCCAAGCGCGCCAACAGGTCAACAGGGTACAATTAGATCCGAATACCGCTCCGGATAATCCGGAAGCATTGAAGCGATTCCAACAGACTCAGGACCAGCTATCGGGCGCCATTTCTCGTTTGCTTGTTGTTGCGGAAAGGTATCCGGAATTACGAGCAACAGCCAATTTCCAGGATTTACAGACCCAATTGGAAGGTACGGAAAATCGAATCGCCGTAGAGCGCCGCAAATTTAACGAAGCCGTGCAGGAATACAATACTGCGATCCAGACAGTGCCTGCCGTTTTTTACGCTAAATTCCTCGGTTTTCAGCCTAAACCTTATTTTACGGCTCAGGAAGGGGCGGAAAAGCCACCCGAGGTGAATTTCAATTCGGCTGTTCCAGCTTCCAGCCCTGCTCTGCCGACGTCCTCCCTCACCCCGGCGCTCCCTGCGGGATCTTCGCCGCATTAATCTCGACTGCGTATTATGCGGTTTCCTCTCGTGGTTCGTACAGGGACAGTGAAGCTGTTGGCGATATTGATCTTATTCGGTCAATATCTCTGTATCACAGGCGCATCAGCGCAAAATATCCCTCCGAAACCTACGACTTATTTTTTTGACCCGAGCCAGTTGGTTGCCCAATCTGATGCAGCTCGGATAAACCAACAGCTGAGTGAATATGAAAGAGCTACATCCAATCAAATTGTGGTGGCTATTTTCCCAGTCATTCCCGAAGGCGAAACGTTGGAAGACTTCACTCAACGTACAGCCGAAGCATGGCAGGTAGGACAGAAGGGACGCGACAATGGGATCGTTCTCTTTATTTTTGTTCGCCCTCACAAAATGCGCATCGAGGTGGGTTACGGCCTTGAAGGGGTGCTGCCGGACATCACCGCTCATCGAATCATTACAGAGGAAATTGCCCCGGCCTTCAAAACAGGCGACTTTGCGGGCGGCATTAGGCGGGGAATTAATGCTATTATCGCAGCAACGCGAGGGGAGTACCGCGGCAGCGGGAAATTGGTCAGTGAACAACAGAAGGAAGCCATTTCTTCCTCCCAAAGCCTCGTTCTGATTTTTTTTGGGGGTATTTTGTTGTTTTTCTTTCTTATGCTCCTGCGCAATCGAGGCGGCTATATGTACGGTCCTTTTGGTGGAACCTCAGGAACGCCATTTTGGAGCATGCCTTTCTTTGGTAGCCGGAGAGATGACGATGATGAAGGAGGTTTTGGAGGCGGCGGAGGGGGGTTCCGCGGAGGTGGTGGTGGCTTTGGGGGCGGTGGCGCAAGCGGTGGGTGGTAAGAAATGCTCGCCTGATTTACAACCCCACGTAATATACTATCACTATGAGGCTCAGGACGTTTCTAAGCAAGCTCGATGAAACGACGATAGTCGATGCGATTCGTTCCATTGAGATGGGTACGATTGGTCGTGTCCGCGTCTTTGTTTCCGGACGGCGTCTTCTCAAGGATGACATTATGTACCGTGCGAGCCGTCGATTTAAGAAACTGGGGTTGAGTGGCTTCGAAAGGCAACACGGCATTCTCCTTTACTTCCTCCCACTGGAGCGGCGTTTTGCAATCCTAGCCGGCCACAGTGTTCATGAATGCTGTGGAGAAATGTGCTGGCGACAGCTTGCATCAAAAATAGAAGAATTTTTGAAACAAGAGCAATTTAATCATGCTGTTCTTCACGCCGTTCAGGAATCCGGAAAACTTTTGATCAGACATTTTCCGTACCGATGAAATACAGCCAAACCCCTAGAAAATGAGAGCAACTTTGTGGGTCTTTTTCCCTTAATTGTCGAAAGCCAAGTCCATATCATGGATATGGCCGAGTCATTGCTTCGCGCCTGGGTCAAAAATTTCTGGCCACAACATGTAATTATTGAATTAAAAAGCGCTCTATCTGGAAAACTGAAGCTCTGTGGCTGAAACGTTCGAAAGTGCCGCGCGCAAATTCGAGCGAGCGCTTTCGAGACTGGGGTTCAATTTGAGCGCTGTTTGAAATTGCGAAATCGCTTCTTGGCGGAGGCCCAGCATAAAAAGGGTTGCGCCATAGTTACAGTAAAAGACCGCATTATTGGGACGGAGTTTTATCAGGTGACTAAAAATGCCCATGGCCTCCGAGTAATTGCGGGTCATAATCAGGGCATTTGCAAGATTCATGGAATAGGTGGGCTCCCAGAGCGCCCGCTCCCTCGCCTCACGGAAACGCTGCAGCGACTCATCCATCCGATCCCATTTTTGAAGGATGACGCCCAGGTTGTTGCGAATTTCAGCAAGGTCGGGACGGAGTTTGACCGCCACGAGGAGATGTGAATAGGCGGTCCCCAAATCTCCTTTATTGATTAGGGTCATCGCATATCGGCTATGAGCTTGCCAAGCGTTCGGATTCCGTTTGAGAGTGTAGCGCCACATGACTTCTTCTTTCACGAAAATGGAGGCATAGGAAAAGCTAGTATATGATAGGAGGAGCAATACCCCCACCCCCACCCCCTCAAGGAATATCTGTTTGTTTGCTGAGGCGTTCAGGTAGAGCCACCCGGCTCCGCTGCAGAAAAGCCCTAAAAGGCCTATGATTGGTAAGTATAAAAAATGGTCCGCAGCCCAGGTAATCCGCATATAAGACATGGTGACAAATCCCATCACCGGAACCAAATTCAATAAAAAGAAGCCAAATCCAAAGAGCATGTCTCTGCCCCACGTGGCCCGTTTTCTATAAAAATATAAGAGGAGAAGTAATGTGATTAATGCCGGAACGAATTGAAGCCATGTGGGCGGATCGACTTCCCAGCGTGGGTAAATCGGCATTAAGTCGACGGGCAAAATACTCTTGGAAACGTAAAATACCGTACTCATCCCCGCGGTAGCCAGCCGCGAAAAAAAACCTCCGACCGGAATTCCCTCTTCTCCAATTGCCCGCTTGAATTGAAACCAAATGGTAACCGCTCCTAACAGCAAAGCGATAGCGAAAAACGGAGCGCTAAAGAGGATGTCCTTTTTTGAAATGCCTTTTCGCTTCCACCAACAATAAAGCAGGATAATAGGTGCTAGCATGAGCACGGCTGTTTTACAGAGCGCCGCAGCAATAAAAAATAAAACTGCGAAGCAGTAGTCTTTGGATCTGTGTCGCTCATCAAAGCGAAGGCAGGCCAACATCGAAAGGAGTAAGAAAAATTGGGAGAGGGTATTTTTTTGTTCTGAGACCCACGCAACCGATTCCACAACGACAGGATGAATGCAGAAGAGAAGCCCGCCTATCCATGCCAACCGAATATGGAGCTGGCAAAAAAGTTTCCACACGAGCAGCGAATTGGAGAGATGGAAGACGATGGTGGTGAGATGGTAACCGGTATTATTTAATTGCCAAAGTTGGTATTGGATCCAAAGGAATGTGGATTTCAAAGGAAAGTAATCGGCGAAAGCACTTCCTGTCCAGATGTCCCAAAGCCCGGAAAAGGTCTTTAGCGCCCGATTGGCAGTCACTTCCTGATCGTCGTCCCAGAGCCATTCGCCATGAAATGTGGGTGAAAATACAAAAAGTCCCGTCAGAAGGATGAGAAGGACACGAAGGATCAACCACATCCGTTGGATGGCTTGTGCTTGGCTTTCGCAAAGGCTGAGGGGCATCGCTAATTGTTGAGAGCGATTCTTTTTCGAATGATTTGACATAACGTTTCGAATACAAGGTCCACAGAAAGCATTTGCATACAGACGTTGTTGCGGCAGCGCGATTGCCGATTGTTTAAGGCATTGATACAGGGACTACAGGCGATCCCGGCCCAAAGACTGTGATTACGCGGTGAGCGAGCTGCGAAAAGCAAGGGGGTCTCGGGTCCAAAGAGGGTCACGATATCAATCGGGGTAAGAGCCGCGAAATGGGCCGGTCCGCTGTCATTGGTTACAAGGACTTCCGACAGGTGGTAGACAATTAAAAGCTGCCGAAGGGTGGTTTTTCCAGCTAGGGAAAAGCATCGCAAGGACTGTACGGCTTGGACTAATCGCTCCGACTTTTCCGCTTCTTGAGGTGCTCCCGTAAAAGCAACCCTCATTTCCGAAAAAGTGGACAGGATGCGTTTGGCGAGTTCCACGTAGTTTTTTTCATCCCACCGACGCAATGGAACCAAGTCGCTGGCATTTGCATTTAAAAGAACAATTGGGCCCTCATTTCTTCCCGATGCAAGATGAACGAGTTGTTCCACTTTTTGTTGTTCTTCACTCCCAAAGTGCATCATGGGTGGCGACGAGATCTGGCCGGTGGCTCTCACAGGAAAGGCGGGAAACCCCCGAGGGGGGAATTCCAAGGCTCGAATCATGCTGGTAAAGGTGTCGCTAGCGTGAATGTGGGGATTGTAAACTAAGCGGTGGGTCATTAAATCACCACGATAAGGACCCTCCCCAAAGTAGGCATGGAAGCCTACTCGCATCCGTGCCCCTGTCAGGTAGGTAATCGCAGCGGTGCTCCGCATGAAAAATTCCATATCGACACATGCCTCGATGGGAAATCGCCGAATCTGCCAGAGCCGATGAAGGCAGCTGAGAAACATGCTAACGGCTGAGTTTGTCCGAATGGTCAAAATATTCTCAGAAGGAATCGCATCTAAGAGGTCCAGGATGAAACGGTTTTCCTCAAATAGGAGGAAGTACACATTCTTGGCTCCTACCAGCTTAATCGCCTCTTGAATCGCTTCGTGAGCAAGCACCGTGGAACCCTGCTCCGCCAATTTCAGCAAAAGAATTTTTTTAGGTTTGCGGTATTCCGCCTTTTCCTGCCACCTCAACCGACGGAAGACCGTCAGAAAAAGGCATGCACACGCTCCGGCATAACGGTCGATTTGATTTAAAAGAGGGGCATTGGCACTCAGCTTTTTCAATCAGGAGGGACGATTTCAAAAATCGAAAATATTGCATATTATGTTTATAATACAAGGGTTACATTTTCCGGAGAGTCTCTTGCTCTTGGGGAGAGATATTGGTTTCAACGGAATCTTCTGCAAACTGTATCGGCAAATAAGCGTGACCATCCGTTACCCTCACAGCGCCGTCAGGAATTTTTCTGAGCATGAGTCTGGAGCCGGTTTCAAAATACAAACGTCGATCCAAAACTTTCCCATCAAGATTTACCGCTGTATAAATAAATCTTCGCGGAGCGGAGCTCTGGAGGACATGGATCGAGTGATTTCTATCGATCGCTATTTCCGGTTTCGAATAAGCAACCAGACCGCCCAGCTGATGTGTACAGTAAATTACCCCTTTCCTGATATCTGCGATGCGGAGGTAGAGGGCGGTACTTTGAGTAACTCGATGGAGCAAAAAAGAAATCAGCCGAGTTTCGGTACTGCCTGGCACTCCCACTTCTTGCCAACTAAATGGACTGCCCTCGGTGATTTCAAAGCGCATAGGCGAAGAGCGAAAATTCCGATTGAGGTCGGACTGGAAAACAGTCGCTGCGATCTCGTAGGCGCCCAACTCACCGAGAGGGAAAAGGGGGGTGATATTTATCGTGCGGCGCAGAGTGCTTCCTGCCGGAAGTGTTAGGGATGGTTCGCTCATATCGTGGGGCGCCAACCATCGTCCCTCAGCCGTCCGGATATTAAAACCAAGCCAGGATTGAGATCCCATGCTCTCCAGTTTCAGGTCACGTCCGCTCATATTCATCAAGGCAATAGAGACTAAGAGCGGCTCATATGCGATATACAGGTTCCTCTCTAAAGAAAGATCCACGTGTACCTGGGCCCGGAGGGACATTAAGGGAACAAAAAAAGCCAGAAAATAAAATGGTGCGCAACTATAGAGCGAAAAAATTCTAAAATAAACGTGCCTCTTTTTCTGCGAGCTCCGACAGCTGCCGGATTGCAAAAAAGAGTCCCCATCAACGAAAAGGTCTCCATCTTGCGCCTCGCGTGAAATTAAAAATGCTCGCAGCTCCATACTCATTTCGAGGTGATTCGCTCTGGGGCAAAAAGGCCGGCAATCATGGCAATTCCTTGCAACATGTAACTATTTAGTACGCCCTGAAAAAGGGCTGAAAAGCATCCGGCGCCTGCGTTGCTCAGTCGTCGAGTAGCGCAA
>PSRL01000047.1 GCA_003176035.1 Verrucomicrobiota bacterium | reverse complement strand
TGAGAAAGCCGGGCCAGCAATGGAGTACCGCCCAGTTGGTAATGTTAAACGAGCAAAAGTGTCTCGCGCCGGATAGGCAGCAAAACAAGATTGGATCCGACAACAATTACGAATATCGCCTTAAGGGCTATTTTTCCGGTCAAAAAGTATATGAACCCGCCAGCAATGGATTTTATCCTGAGTTCGTCCTTCTAAAAGCAACAGTCCTTTCCACCTCGCCAACAAATATTTATCAATATAAGGAAGAGCTCATTCCCGGATATCGCCTGCTCCTTCCGCCTTCAGGATAATTCGACGTCTCCTTGCAACTTCGTCACTTTCTGTCAAAGCCTGTCCAAAAGTGTATGGGGGCGGCGTTGCCAGCAGTTTTTGAGAAGGAGCCAATTTGTGGACAGGCTCCAGCACTTGTGAGCAAAGTCCTTTTTGCATTATAAATTTTTAAAATAAAAACCGGTCCTATGAGCGCTAGTGATACAACTATTTTAACCACCACTGCCAATGAGCTGGCAGGCTACCGAGTTGTTCGACAACTGGGAATTATACGAGGCATTATGGTACGTTCACCTAACATTGCCCAAGGTGTGTTGGGCGGGCTTAAAATGATGATTGGAGGTAGGAACCAGGCCTACACTCGCGTCTGCGAAAAGGCCCGCGAGGAAGCTCTGAACGCCTTGATCCAACAAGCCCAAGAGCGCGGGGCCAACGCTGTCCTTGCGGTTCGTTACGATGCCACTGAATTTTTGCAAGGCGCCACCGAAGTGCTTGCCTATGGAACCGCTGTGTTTGTGCAACCCTTCGCAGGGCCAAATTCCTGATTTGGTTCGCAACAAAAAAGAACGCATACCCTTTTGATTACAAAGACATGAAAGTCGTCCATATTATCAACGAAATTGGAAGCGGTGGGGCTTCTCGCACTGTCATCGATTTACACCTAGGATTACGGAAATCGGGAGTGGAAAGCTTCCTGCTGACTCGCTGGGCATATGGCCCCTTACAAGGAGAGACGGTTCCCTATAGCGAATTTTATCCTTGTGAGGAACAAGGCCGCATGATGGCGGAAGCTTATTCAATTTTAGTACAGATCAAGCAGCCGCCCGTTTCCAACGTTTTTTTCTGTCTCGATTTATTCGGATGTGATCTGTCGGGGCATCCTCTCATCCAAGGAGCGGATATTCTTCACCTGCACTGTCAAGCCGGATTTCTCTCGAGTGCCTCTATCGCAAAATTGGGAAAGCTAAAGAAGCCATTTTTGTGGACAGTCCATGACATGCATCCGTTAACTGGCGGTTGTCATTATTTAGGCGGGTGTGAGCGTTTTGCCGAGACTTGCGGTTCCTGCCCCCAATTGCAAAAAGAACCGTTAAACTTTACCGCTCAAAACCTGAATGCCTTGGCTTCTGCTGTGGCTGTGGCAAAACCGGTCTTTGTTGCCCCAAGCCAGAAGATGCTGCAAGTGGTAAGAAAGAGCCGAGTTTCCAAACAATCAAGAAGTCATTGTATTTCAAATGGCGTCAATTGCGACATCTTTAGACCTTTGGAAAAAGCTGCTTGCCGGGCGCAGCTGAATCTTGAAAAAGACGCTCGCTATATTCTGTTTACGTCGCGTGACCTTCTGGACCAGAATAAAGGGCCTGCAGCTGCTCTGGCTATACTCGAAGTCCTCAGACAATACCCAGTAACGGCAAAGGCGGTGGCTTCGGGAGAGATACGCCTCTTATGTTGCGGTGGCAACTCGGGCTATTTTAATCCAAGAGGGTGGCATGTAGACCGCTTTGATTATATTTCAGCGGACAAAATGCACCTCATCTACAACAGTGCGGATGTGCTCCTTTTTACTTCCAGAGAAGAAGCTTTTGGCAACGTGGTTCCTGAAGCAATGGCCTGCGGTATCCCCGTAATTGCTCACAGGGTCGGAGGCACAGTGGAGATCTTGGGAGGGAGCGAGCTGCTTTCGAACTGTCTTTTTAATGTGGGTGAAAGCGATGCGGCGGTGGCTTTCCTAATCCGCTTATTGCAAAATAAGCTATTCTATCAGCAATTGAGTACTCAGTGTGTTGAGCGGATCAGACAAAGCTTTTCCCTCGAAAAACAGGCGGATTCTTATCAGGAGCTTTATCTCAATTTACTGGCCGAAGGATCACCCTCGAATATAGGCACACAGGAGGTTCCGTCATTCGTATTACCGATACACGAAGGCTCCAGACAGGCACTTTTAGTTGCTGTTGAAGAAATGGAAAGCAAGCTGGAAAGAAAAAGGGCCACCATGGAACGGCTGAAAGACCTAGTTCACAAACCTCATGAAATGGGTGCCTAAGAGCTATAGCGAACGCCCTATAAATCCTCATCTATCAGAAATACCTCAACGAATGCGCTCATTTTCGTACGCGACCCTTTTTTGCCAACCTTGTCTTTTCTGAAGCCAATAAAGGTAGACCGAGGAAAACTTTCGAGGATATCGAATATGTCCCGCCGCCGCCAGATCCCGAAAATAAAAAGCGGAAGGGCGTAAAATGCGTTCCATATTGTAAGGATCTATGGCGCAAAGACCAAATTGCGCCGCATAACCATAATGCCATTCGTAATTATCAGCTAGAGACCATACGAAATACCCGCGCACATCGTAGCCATTTTTTTTGGCAAGTTCTACAATCATGATGTGCTTCCGCAGATAAGCCAATCGTTTAGCGTCCCATTCCGCAGCAATGCCATTTTCAGTAATCATGATGGGCTTACCATAACGGCCGGAAACGAGCTCGATATTCTTATAAAGAGCGATCGGGTCAATACGCCAACCTATGGAAGAATAGCGAGGGCCGTGGGGCGTCTTGAATGAGATCAATGAATCCAAGCCGGCGACGCGGCTATAATAATAGTTGATCCCCATAATATCGCAGACGTCATATATTCTATCCGGATGATCGAGATTGAAGCGTTGCGCGTTGTTATAAAAAATATTCCCAGGATCGAACCAACTGTGTTCCCACCAGGGATATGCCTCAACTGAAATGATAACGGCATCTTTTCGCAGCGAGCGAATAATTGCAGCGCTTTCTCGAAATTGCCGAACGCTAGCGTCCAATGCGCGCCGGTAATTAGGATAATCCAAGATTCGGGCAGGCGGCCATAATCCAAGAATATAGGCGGTGGTCAACTGTCCATTAGGTTCATTTTGCGGAATATAAAACCGAACGTCAGATCCAAACGCACGGACCATCTTAGTGACAAATGCCCGCCAATGAGAATCCGCCAGCGGATGCAACCAGTTGGAGCGGCTTGGATTGCCTTTGTCATAAAGCCATTGAGGAAACGTAAAATGCCAAAGAGAAACGACCGGCTCAATTCCAGCAGCTTTTAATTGGCGCGCACGGCTTACATAATTGCGAATTGCTGACTCATTATAAATGCCCGGTTGAGGTTCAATTCGAGCCCATTCCACGCTAAAGCGGTAGTGAGTGGGTTTTATCTTCTTCAGAGCTTGGAGGTCTCTATCCCAAAGCGACCAGCTGTAGTCAGCATTGCCTTTGGGAGGAGCGTGGCCGGATGCGGTCAATGCATCCCAGTCTGTTTGGAAGTACATTTTATCAGAGGGGGAGACGCCCGGATCTTCGTACTGATAGCTGCTTGCGGCAATTCCCCAGGCAAACTTGCCGGTGTTCGTCTTTTTCCAAGCGGCCCGTTGGCTGTCGGTCACCTGGGGCGCTGGCGGTAAGGAAACGCATCCGCTCAAAAGGATAATGATAAAAAAAGGAAATAGTGTTTCCTTCATAAAAGAGAGCTCTTTTTATGAGAAGGTGGAATACTTGACAACTCTGGACTAATCCAGTTCGTTGCCTTTTTATGCTCATTTCTCACAAAGCCGGGCACGACTCACGCATTGATTTTGTTTTCTCCCAGCTCAGGAGCCAAAAGAAAAAGGCTCTCGTTACGTATATTACGGGAGGCGATCCTTCCGCTAAAAAGACGTTGGAGATTGCGTTAACTTTGGAGCAGGCAGGGGTGGATATCTTAGAGCTTGGCATTCCCTTTTCCGATCCAGGCGCGGATGGCCCTACAATCCAAGCGGCCTCTGAGCGCGCTCTCCGGGCCGGCGCCAGTGTCGAAAAAATCCTTGAAATTGTCTGTACTTTACGGCGGGAATCCTCTTTGCCTGTAGTTTTGTTCACCTATCTCAATCCCATTTATTCCTACGGATTTAAAAGATTTCTCACGGATGCTGCCTCCGCCGGCGCGGACGGATTGCTAGTTCTGGATTTACCGCCCCAGGAAGTGCCTTTCCATGAGGATCTCAATGTAAAAAGTGCCCTTCAGGCTGTTCAACTGGTTACTCCCACAACGAGCGAAGACCGGATCAGAACCATTGTGCAGACGGCTCAGGGGTTTATATATTACGTTTTGTATGAGGGTGTCACTGGGACGCAGGCTGGATTTGCAGAAAATCTGACGACCCAAATTCAGAAGATCCGTTGCCACACCCCCTTGCCCATCGCAGTCGGGTTTGGTATCTCTACCCCAGAGCAAGTGAAATCCGCTGCAGCTCATGCTGATGCAGCAGTAGTGGGCAGCGCACTTGTAGCTTGCATTGCGAAGTATTCTTCCTCTCCAGACCTGTTAAAACAGGTGGAAAATTTTGTACGGCCCCTTGCGGAAGCCGCCCGAGAAGCCTAAGGTATCCGCGAACAAGCTATGAATTTGTCTTTTACGAAAATGAATGGCGCTGGCAATGACTTCATCTTGATGGACAACCGGGAAGGCCGAATTCAGCTCACTACGGATCAGATTGCTCGTCTCTGTGATCGACATCGTGGCATAGGAGCCGATGGACTGCTCTTGGTCGAACCCGCGACGGGCAAAGCGGAGTTTCGGATGCGGTATTACAATAGTGACGGTCGCGAAGCGGAGATGTGCGGAAATGGCACGCGTTGTTTTCTTCGATATGCTCTGCGAATTTCAGCCAGCCAGCAAAAAACACTTTCTTTTGAAACGCCAGCTGGTGTAATTCGCGGGACGTTGCTCGACAACAGCGTCGAAATTCAAATGAGCACCCCCAGAGATCATCGACCTTTAACCGTTTTACAGCTGGAAAATGGAGCGGAAGAAGTCCATTTTATCAATACGGGAGTTCCTCATGCGGTTATTTTTGTTGAGGACGTTGGGAAAATAGATATCAGCCGCCGTGGTGCTGAGCTTCGCCATCATGCTGCTTTTCTGCCGGCTGGGGCGAATGCCAATTTTATTCAAGTTCTTGCTCCTAATCATCTGCGAATCCGGACCTACGAGCGCGGTGTTGAAAACGAAACGCTTGCCTGTGGTACCGGAGTAGTCGCATCCGCCCTTTTGCATCACCTGCGTACAGGCGCTCCCTCCCCGATTTGCGTTGTGGTTCAGAGCGGTGACAAGATTGAAGTTTCCTTTGAAAATTCCCCTAATTTTCAAAATGTCCGGATGCGGGGCCCTGCCGAATTTGTCTTCGATGGAGAAATTGAAATTCCTGCCTAAAACCTAATCCCATGAGATTTGTCGGAACTTACACCGCTTTAATCACCCCATTTTCAAATGGGAAATTAGATACCAACGCCTATCGCCAGCTGATCGATAAACAAATTGCCAGCGGTGTGGATGGAATTGTTCCTGTGGGGACTACCGGCGAATCCCCGACGCTTACCACAGAAGAGCATACCGAAGTCGTTCGACTCACAGTCGAAGCTGTGAGAGGCGCTGTTCGGGTAATCGCAGGCACCGGTTCTAATTCCACGGCGGAAGCGGTGCATCTCACCCAAGAAGCGGAAAAACTCGGTGCTGATGCCGCATTGCTCGTCGCGCCCTATTATAACAAGCCCTCTCAGGAGGGTCTCTATCGCCATTATCAGGAAATTTCCCGCTCCACTTCCTTACCTCTAATCCTTTATAGCATTCCGGGACGATGTGGTGTGGAAATCAGTGTCGAAACGGTGGCACGCCTCGCCTCTGATTGTCCTAACATCGTGGCATTGAAAGAAGCAGGAGGCAGCGTGGAGCGCGTTAGCCAGTTGCGCACCGCCGTACCTTCCCAGTTTTCCATTTTATCCGGAGACGATTCGTTAACTCTGCCCTTTCTTGCCGTGGGAGCCCAAGGCGTGATTAGCGTTGCTTCCAACGTCATCCCCCAGGAAATATCTCAACTTGTAAAAGCTTGGCAAGCAGGTCAGCCGGAGGTAGCTCTCCAATTGCATCTCAAGTATTATGACTTTTTTAAAAGTCTCTTTGTGGAAGCAAACCCCGCGCCAGTCAAATATGCGCTTTCTCTTCTTGATAAAAGCAGGCCGGAGGTTCGTTTACCGCTTTGTGAGTTATCTGGTTCCAGTAAACAACGGATTGAGCATGCCCTACGGCATGTTCAGTTGTTACCTCTCACCAAATGACGTCCCCGATTCGACTTCTCATCACGGGTATTGAGGGCCGTATGGGGCAAGCGATAGCCACCTGCACGCGGGAAGATAGCCGATTCCAAATCAACGGTGCGATCGGGACTCAAAACTCCGACTCCTTTTCTGACACTCTAAAAAAATGCGATGTTACAATCGATTTTACTGAACCAGCAGCCACTCTCTCTTTCGTAGAGATCTCTGCTCAGGAAAATAAGCCCATTGTAATCGGTACCACCGGTCACAGTGAGGCCACCCGCGCAGCTATCACTCAATGCTCTCAAAAAATTCCGATTGTCCTTGCACCCAACTTCAGTGTCGGAATCAATACTCTCTTTTGGCTTTCGCGAAAAACCGCTGAAATTCTTGGTCCTGAATTCGATCTGGAAATTGTGGAAATGCATCATCGTCATAAAAAAGATGCCCCCAGCGGTACTGCTTGTCGCTTGGCCGAAATTTTAGCCGAAGTGCGTTCCCTTTCTGTGGCTCACCAGGTGCGCCATGGCCGTCAAGGAATCATTGGAGAACGGCCGGTCGCTGAAATTGGAATGCATGCCCTCCGTGGAGGGGACGTAGTGGGCGATCACACAGTTCTCTTCTCCGGCGATGGTGAACGCGTGGAACTCTCGCATAAGGCTTCTAATCGGACAACCTTCGCGCGGGGTTCGCTGCGGGCTGCGGCCTGGATCCTCAAGCAGCCTCCAGGCCTTTATGACATGCAGGACGTACTTTCCCTTCGCTGATTGCTCATGCCCCTCGTTGATTTTCGCGCAGGCATCGCTCTAGGGTCCAACCTGGGCGATAGCCTATCTCACTTGCGCTGGGCTGCTCGGGCTCTTAAAGACCTTTCGGCGTCACCGCAATCCGTTCGGGCCTCCCATATTTATCGAACCGAGCCGATCGATTGTCCCCCCAACTCTGCTTTCTTTTTAAATGCGGTTGTAGAAATAGAATGGAAAAAAGGCGCGCTGGCACTCTGGGAGGAACTTCAAAAATTGGAAATTCACGCAGGACGTCAGCAGCAACCTCGCCCATTACACACTCCGCGGCCCTTGGATCTCGATTTTCTTTATCTTAACTCGGTTGTATTGACTGCCGGTCCCATCCGCCTTCCTCACCCAAGAATACAAAATCGACGCTTTGTTTTAGCCCCACTTGCCGATTGCGCAACCGACCGTGTGCTCCCTAATCAGAAACTGACGGTGCAGCAGCTTCTTGCTGCCCTTCCGCTTTCGCCAACTGTACAAAAGATAGAAGACCCGCTTTTTACTTAAAAAAAGTAATTACTAAATTCCTGTGAAAATAGATCCGCTTCTCTTACGCGCCGCATGGATAAAGAAGAAACAAGAGGGCCATCGTTGGGCTGCGCTCACGGCGACAGATTATCCGAGCGGTCGCCTGTTGGACAGCGCCGGTCTTGATTTTATTTTAGTGGGCGACTCCTTGGCCATGGTGGCATTAGGTCATGCTGATACTAGGGGGGTCACTCTGCAAACTATGGTGCATCACACAGCTGCTGTTGCACGCGGGGTGCAACATACGCTTTTAGTGGCAGATCTTCCGGATGGGTCGTATAAAACCGAAGAAAGGGCCCTAAAAAGCGCTTTTGCTCTTCGGCAAGCTGGTACCATCGCGGTAAAGTTGGAGGGAGGTCAAGATGTCTGTACTATTTTGAAGACCTTGACTTCTCGGGGTATCCCCGTTTTGGCCCACATAGGTCTCCTCCCCCAGCGCGTGCGGAAGGAAGATGGATATCGGAAGCAGGGTAAGAATACTGAAGAGGCGGAACGCATCCGTGCGGATGCATTGGCTGTAGAGGAGGCAGGCGCTTTTGGCGTGGTGTTGGAGATGGTAGTTCCCTCTTTGGCGGATGAAATCACTCGTATGCTCTCGATTCCGGTTATTGGCATTGGTAGCGGGGAATGCTGTGATGGAAAAATCCTGGTCCTTTCTGATGTGGCAGGCTTTTCACCCTGGTTTCGGCCGAAATTTGCTGCGTGTTATGGAAATGTGGCGAGAGAAATCCAGTGCGCCGCTGAGAAATTTATTCGAGAAGCCCGCAAAACGCCCCTGAAAAATCCCGGAGAATCGGCTTCTTTGTAATAAATTTTCGGAAATTGACATGAAAATTTTTTTCCTCCTTCTGATTTCGTCATTATCGGCTTTTGGTGAGTTGGCACCCTCCGTCTATGAGGCAAAGCAACATTCGGCCTCAGAATACCTTCAGCTACGGATTACCCATGTCGAAACCAATGCTGTGCCTTCAGGAACCGAAGTGAAGATTTTAGCAACCGTCACTCAGATAATCCGAACCAGCTCCCAAATCAAAGCCGCTCAGACTTTGGAAATTCACTATCGGATCACTTCGCATCCCAAAGGATGGTGTGGCCCAGGAGAAATCCCGTTGTTAAAAAGTGAGGACCATACGGTGGCTTACCTCACAAAAGTCAAAGGGGAGGACTTTTATATTCCTGCCGCCGGCGCTATGAGTTTTCGGAATTTTTAAGAGCGCGTCTTGTTGCTATTTTATTTTCATGGGACCCCTCTATTCGACCATTGCTCCTCCGACGCAACAGAGCTACCGGATGATTCTCTGGGGATTGACAACAAATATCAGCTTTGCTGCCATAAAAATCGGAGGTGGACTCCTTGGCCACTCTCACGCTCTTCTTGCGGACGGATTGGAATCCCTTTTAGATGTTCTCAATTCATTTTTAAACGGGATAGCTTACAAAGCTGCCCAGCAGCCCCCTGATGCGGAACACCCATACGGTCACGGAAAAATCGAATCTTTGGCCGGGATTTTTGGGGGTGGTCTATTAATATTCTCAGGAATTATTATTGGACGAACCGCATTTTCTCAGATTGCCTCCCCTCCTCCACAACATCCATCGTCCTTCACTTTACTCATTTTGATCGTGGTAATCCTGATTAAGGGCCTTCTCTCCCAAACCATGCTTCGAAAGAATCAGGAGCTCAACAGTTCATTGCTTCATGCTGATGCATGGCACCATAGATCAGATGCGATGACGTCCCTAGCTGCTTTCATTGGCATTTCTTTAACTTTGACTGGAATTCCGGCGTTCCGAACGGCGGACAACTGGGCGGCTATTTTTTCCTGTGGGATAATTATCTTGAATGGTGTGTATATCCTTCGAAACACCGCCAAAGAAATCATGGATGCCCGCGTTTCCGAAGACATGGTCAACAGCATGTTGGAAGTTGCCAAATCGATTCCGGGGGTGAAAAGCGTGGAAAAATGCCGCGTACGAAAGAGTGGCGTCAGTCTCTTAGCCGATCTGCATGTCCGCGTGAACGGTGATCTTTCGGTTCGGGAGGGACATCAAATTTCTCATAATGTAATCCATCATCTACTCGCAAATGATCCACGGCTGCGGGATATCACAGTGCACCTGGAGCCTGATTGAGCACAATTGATCACCCCCCTCTTCCCATATAGCGAAACACCTATAAAGGCGTTTGAGCTAGAGCATTTATTAAATAGTACGCCCTGAAAAAGGGCTGAAAAGCATCCGGCGCCTGCGTTGCTCAGTCGTCGAGTAGCGCAAGG
>PSRL01000044.1 GCA_003176035.1 Verrucomicrobiota bacterium | reverse complement strand
CGGAATTGGCAGACGCGCTAGACTCAAAATCTGGTATCCGCAAGGATGTGTGGGTTCGAGCCCCTCCGCCGGTAAATCCAGAGTTGGCTGTGACTACCAGAGATACGGCTGGAGTTCCCCGCACAATCAGACAATTTAGCCTTGAGAAATGCTTTCTCAGATGCAAAAGATCTTCGATCACATGGCCCGAGGCACCCCGTCAAATGCCATATCTTTCAGGAAGAAGGTTAAAAAAAGGAAGGCAGGAGCCTCTGCAGTGTTGGAGCTCTGCGTCCAACCCTCGATTTGGGAAAATCAGTAGTGGCTACCGCGTCATCCAAAAATTAGGGCAATTATCAAAATTTTAAGTTAACCTAAAAACCCATTTGACCCCTATACACACAAAATCCGATACCCCCCGGGGGGAAGTGTAGCACCCTATTTTTACCCTACACAGAGCAAGGTTTCTCCATGTTTTTATGAGGCTAATCCCTCCATTAAATTTTCAATGTCAATAGAAAGAATTAAAAAAATAAAAAATTCTGACAATTGGATTACGCAAACAGAAGCCGCTCGCTTGCGTAAGGTCAGTCCTGCTGCTATTGCGCTCCTTTTGCGTCGCGGACGATTGAGGAGCAAAGTGATCAACGGGCGAAAAATGGTTTTCTATGAGGATGTCATTACATTCAAGCCTGCACCGGGGCGTCCTAGTAAAAACGTTATGCAGGCAGCAATTGCTTCCGTAAACCGCCAAGAATGGCTCACCCAAACAGAAGCTGCCAAATTGAGAAAACTTTCTATGGGTGCGATCAAAGGAGCAATTGAGAAAGGCCGTCTGCGAATTTTGAAAAGTAAAGACGTGATTTTTGTCAGAAAGGAAGACGTTCTGAATTACCGCCCCAGAATTGATTTTCGTCCTGAGTCTCCGTCGCAGAGCATTCTGCCTCCTGGAGCAAGTCCTGAAGACTGGATTACTGTGGCAGAAGCTGCGCGTATTCGAGGTGTGGATCAATCGACAATTACGGCGCAGGCAACTCGCGATCGTATTCGCAGTATTAAAAAAGGGCGTACTCGGCTTGTCTATCGAGAGGACGTCGTTAATTTTAAAAGCAAGAAAGCGCCGGGGCAACAACCGAAGAAAAGGGTTCTTCGCTAAATTAAGTGGGGTGCCGGAGAGGAGAGATTGAGGAAGATTGGCAGGCTTAAGATATCCGACGATGCGAAAACAACGGAAAGAATGGCAGTCACGTGCAAGGCGTGCAATCAATTGGAGGAGGCCATTTGAGGGTATCCGTTGGTGAGAAAATCTACAGCAAGCTACCGAACTTTAGAAAATCCGGCCGATGTATTCGTATAGGGGATCGAGAAAGCGACATTTACGAATTATTTTGCAAGGTGTATGACCGCAAGAGGTTTGGGGTGCAGCCCCAATTTTGAGGCTCTTGCGAAGCCTCATTTTTTAAATCTTTCCCTCGAAGGATAGGGTAAACCAATGGGTTAATTGTCAGTCCCATTATAAGCGCATCCTCTTTTGAGCATACTGAGTCATGATATTGCATGTAGCTGTACACAAAAAATCTGACAGGTTCCCCTCACCGCCATTATTTTCATTCGGCTCGGCTTTTGACCAAAAATTGGAAGGTGTCTGGAGAACCTCATATAAAATTTAGTGAAAGTCATAGGATCGTGGTAAGGGGATTTGTGTAGTGAAGAGGCTCTCCACTTGTTCCGCCTTGACTGAAATAACATTTTCGTTAATTTGGACAATTCCTTGAATGCAAAGAAACCTCTCTTGAGTAATGCAGAAACGTCTTTGTTTAAAGAGATCGGGGGAGACAGTCGCATTAGCAATACCGGTTTCGTCTTCTAAACTAATAAATACAAAACCTTTTGCAGTACCCGGACGCTGACGACAAATTACTAACCCTGCAATTTTAATCTGCGCGCCATTGCGGGCTTGGGATAAATCGCTGGCTCGCCAGACATCGGGAAAATGTTCTCGAACGAGCTGCATAGGGTGTGCACCCGTTGTGAGGCCGGTACCTGAATAATCTGCGGCCAATCGTTCAAAAGCTGTCATTGTGGGAAGTTGGACTGTACTTTCATCGTCGAAGAAATCGCCTTTTCGGGAGGGAAATTCGACACGCCATAAGCCGTCGCGGCGGTTTTGAACAAGTCCATTCAACGCGCCAATTCGAGCTAAGGTCCGTATTGCTTTGGGATTGATTTGTACACGCTGTTTAAAATGAGCAATGGATTCAAATTTGGCGGTGCCTCGTTCCGATAGAATGCGATTGCCTTCGTCGCGAGTGAGTCCTTTTACAATACAAAACCCTAACCGGATTGAATTATCGGACTCTATTGTTGAAAGCCATTCGGAATGAAAGATTGAGACCGGGTGAACTCGAATACCCTGTCGCTTTGCTTCTTGAACCAGTGTTGCGGGACTGTAAAAACCCATGGGTTGATTATTTAGGAGGGAAACGTAGAACTCCGGACCATGGTGAACTTTGAGATAGCCACTAGCATAAGTGAGGAGTGCAAAGGAAATTGCGTGACTTTCCGGAAAACCATAAACAGCAAATGCTCGAAAAGCCTGCTCGATTTCTGTAATTATCTTTGGAGGTATGCCATTTTGCTCCATTGCGAGGCGTAATTTAGTACAGACACTTTCCATACGTTCTGGGCTTCGATAAAATCCCAGTGCCCGACGCAATTCTTCCGCATCTGACGCGGAAAAATGAGCCATTACCATGGCGATTTTTAACAATTGTTCTTGAAAGAGAGGCACTCCTAAAGTGCGTTCCAAAATTGGTTTGAGTCGCTCATCAAAATAAGAAATTTTTTCTTTTCCGGCGCGGCGTGCCAGGAATGACTTTACTATATTCCCTTGAATGGGACCGGGGCGTATCAGGGCAATTTGGATAGCAATATCATAAAATCGATGCGGTTTCATCCGTGGTAAGATTGCCATTTGCGCACGACTTTCGATTTGAAACATGCCAATAGTTTCGGCTCTACACATGATATCGAAAGTTTTTGGATCCCGTTCGGGTAGTTTTGCAAGATCTATGGGATGCCCTCGTTGATGACACAGTTCCAATGTGTCTTGAAGGACCGCCATCATTCCCAATCCAAGCAGGTCTATTTTAATGATTCCTAAATCTGCGCAATCGTCTTTGTCCCATTGAGCAACAATACGCCCCGGCATGGAGGCCCGTTCCAAGGGAACTATGGAACTTAACGAGTCTTGACAAAGGATCATGCCGCCGGAGTGTTGTCCCAAATGGCGTGGCAAACCGTAAATTTGAGAATATAATCGAACGATTGCTTGAACCCTAGGATTTCCTAATGACAATCCCACTTGCTCCATCTTAGCTTGCAAATCTCCGTTCTCTTCGTAAGTAATCATCTTGGAAAGTCGATCCAGTATTTCCGGCGGGAAATTTAATGCCTTGCCAATTTCCCGCAGGGCACTATGGCCGCGAAAGGTGATCACGTTTGCCATCATCGCAACTCCATGTTCTCCATATCGACGATAGACTTCTTGAATGACGGTTTCGCGTCGCTTTCCGCTTGGCAAATCCAGATCGATATCAGGCCACGTAGTGCGTCCCTCGCTGAGAAAACGCTCAAATAAGAGATCATATTTTATGGGATCACAGGCCGTAATGCCCAAGCTATAACAAACCGCACTATTTGCTGCGCTGCCGCGCCCCTGCATAAATATATTACTTTCCCTACAAAAGTTCACCAGATCCCAAACGATCAGAAAGTAACCGCTAAATCCTAATTTTATAATAATATTTAATTCATGATTCAGTTGTCGAATAACTCGTTCCGATAAATTTGCGTAACGATTCCGAGCGCCAAGGAAAGTGACTTCTCGTAAAGTTACGGCCATTTCTTCATCCGAGAGATTTTGATAGCGGGGAAACTGATAATTCAGATTTTGTAGTGAAAATTCGATACGGTCTGCAACGCGTAGTGTGTTCTCCAAAACTTCCGGACAATCACCAAAAAGCCTGCTGAGAGTTGTCTTGGGCTTAAGGTATCGTTCGGCATTGACGTCTAAGAGTCGCCCTGCGGCGTCCAGATGGATGTGATGTCGAATACAGCTCAAAACATCCGAAAGTTCGCGCGATTGAGCAGTTGCGTAAGCGGCTCCGCTAGTTGCCACCGGCAGAAGACGCATTTCCTCCGCAAGTTGAAGTAAGAGCCGCGTCCGTCGCTCGTCTCCTCTGCGTAAATGACGTTGAATTTCCACACAGACGTTTGCACGTCCGAATGTCCGAATCAGCCGTGTGATGACGGCTTGAGCCGCTGCATAATTATTTCTTATAAGGTGAGGTATGAGAGGACCTTCCTCATCGCCTGTCAGAACCGTCCAGTCCGAACCCATTTTAGCGAGTTCCTGCCAGGTAACGTGGCATTGAGTTTTAGTACCTCGTAGTTTTGCAGTGGTCAGGAGGTGACTTAACTTTGCATAACCTTTTGCAGTACGAACTAATACCGGTAGAATCGTTCCGTCTTCGAGCGTTAGTTCGGCTCCGAGAATCGCCTGTAATCCCTTTTCTTGAGCTGTTTGGTACTGCCGCACACTCCCATACAAACCATCTCGATCACAGAGAGCGATGGCAGACAAGTCCAGTTCAGAAGCTCGGGTGACCATGGCTTCAGGTGTGGACGCCCCCCGTAGCCAAGAAAATGCGCTCCGGGCATGAAGTTCAACGTAATGGCTTGTCATGAAAAAGATAGTAAATGCCTTCGAGTGTCCATCTTTCTCCGCGTCTTCCCAGTCGAACCAATCCTCGACCCTCGATTTGTGCATCCCATTCTTCGATAGCCCAGGAGGTCTCACCCCACCATTCACCCGAAAAACGATAGGGACCGCTGACTTGATCAATGGGTCCGCTCCAATGAGGCGCATCAATCCAAGCGGGTTTCAAATGATAGGAACGTATATTTACAGGAATTGATGGACGCAAACGTCGCAGGGGCAATCCGAATTGCAGAGAAGGAGATAGGGAAGGGGCCTGATATTCAAATTCAATTAATGTAAATGCATCCGGACGGTGGCTATTTGCTACTCTCGGAGTTCCCACTTTGTTTTCTCCTAGAAGAGCTTTCAAACGAGCTAAAGTTTCCCCGAAGCTATTAGGATCGCGCAGGTTTTTTTCGAATAAAGTAAGCTGTCGATTGAACGGAAGCGTTGCAAATAATTCCAATTGCATGCTCATCGGATTTTGTTGCAATTGTAATGCTTGGATATGGGTGTGAATCATTCGGTAAAGCGTATCCAACTCGGTAGTGGGTGCTGGGACTAAAAATTTCCTTTGGTAAGAGGAGCCGTCAGAAAATCGCAAACCAAAGCGCATCTCTCTTACGACACGATAGTGGTTCCGGATGCGCGTACAGAGTGATCCCAAGAAACGGTGCAGCAGAAAGAGAATTGGCTCAATTGTTTCCACCACAGATTCAAAATCAATTGCCTCCAAAAATGATTCTAATGGTCGAATCAGTTGTAAAATACGCTTTCTCCTGCCTAAAGCCTTGTTCCACATTTGCTCCGCTTGAGTACCCAGTCTTGCGATAACCTCCTTTTTTGGTAGCCGAAGCAGTTGCCCGATGGTATGAATTCCCCAATCATTAAGAATAGAAAGCGTTTCTGGAGCCGGAGCTAACAAGGTTAAAGGCAAATCAGCACAAAATAGGCGCCCGTTATAAACAGTATTTACAGGCGAAGCACTTTGGGCGGCCAATAAAGCATGATCTGCACTGGGAGCAAAGCCAACTACGGTGGAAATTCCTTCCTTATGCAAAGAATTTACCATTTCAGTACCAAGTTTCTGCCAACAAATATTCTTAGGAGCATGAGTCAGATCAAGAATCACTGTTTCGCTCGATGTGGCCTCTATGCGTGATGAAAATTTGAACGCTGTTTCTACTAAAAGGGCGAAACAGGCCCTTTCTTGTGAAGGGCACCTCTGGAGAATATGTAATTCCGGACATCTGGCTATTCCTTGCGCAGCGGTGATGCCAGAATCAACACCATGAATTTGAGCTGCTGGTGATGCTTCAAGAATTACGGAGTTCCTAGGATCTATGACAGCAACTGTAGAGAATTCACGCCAACGTTGCGCAGCCTGCAAATGAAATTGCGGAATATGGAAAGCGGCAAACATTGAAACTATGCAAACCGCTTTTGTTGCAGTACGCTTTGCTGGCACATTGAAAACCGAAGAGAAGAAATCAGCTCATTCCGCGGTTCTTGCAATGACTGGAAAGACCATCGAGACTCTTCTATAAGTCGTAGTTTTACTCCGACTGCAATGGGGCGAAGGCTTAATACTACAAAAATTATTTTGGAAGTTTCCGCTATCCTCGCAAATCGATACCAAGTGCTCCTTGGTACCGAAACTGAGTTTATGGCTTGCATATCCAGAATTACGATGGAAAAATTTTCATCTCGTAAGAGGAGATCCGTAGATACAATAGCTTCTCGAACAGAATGACATCGAATCCATAACATACGACTCAGTAAGGCGGGGGCCCATTGGGTAGGATCAAAAGAATCTGCCGCATCTATCAATGCAAGGAAGCTTCCTGCTATATGGGCATGTTTTAGCAAAGCCTCTAATAATAAGGAGCCACTTGCGAAACTGCCGACGATTTCATGAATAGCTCCATATAATAGGCCACCTCCTTGTTTGTCGATTGCAGGCACTCCAATTTCTAATCCAAGAGCTGGAGTGCAAGAAGTTTCTCCAATTTGAGCACGAAGTATTTCGAGGTGTGCTTTCTTAATTTTGTTGATTTCATCAGTTTGCACGGCGTTTTCCTCCTGATACTCGAATGAGCGCTCGATAGATTCCTTGTACCATCAATTCCCTCACAGGAATGAGATCCAGATAAGCAGGATTTTCCGACTGCAATACAGGATGTCCCTCTGCAATTCGGTAACGCTTTAAGGTAGTTTCTCCATCAATGAGTGCGGCCACAATATCCCCGTTTCTAGGTTCGGGACCTTGCTCCAAAATCACAATATCTCCATCTAGGATGCCGACACCCACCATGGAATCTCCTCGGACATCCAAACCAAAGAGGCGTGAATTTTGCGTCACTGAAAGCAGGGTTTTATCGAAAGCAATGGAGTTTTCCGGAAGTCCCTCGGGCTTCTCGCTCATTCCTGCGGGAATCGAGCCCAAAATTGGAATGGAAATGGCAGATTGCAATGAATCTACCATGTTCAGGATCCGAATATTACGCGCTTGACGGGGTCTCCTCTGAATGGCGCCTTTTTTTTCCAATGCATTTAAGTGCTCGGTTACCGTTGTCGGTGAGCGAAACTTAAAATGCCTCTGAATTTCAACTATCGATGGCACAACCCCTTGAGCGGCTTGGAAATTGCGAATGAAATCTAAAATCTGCTGCTGGCGAATGGTAAGCATACCGTATTTTTATACGGTATACAACAGGTTGCATTCAGCAAGCACATTTTCCCGTCTCTAAAATGCGGGAAAAATTAGAGCATTTATTAACTAAATAATTACATGTTGCAAAATTGCCGTGAGGTTGCCCTCAATCAATGTAGAAGATACTGTTTTTGCGAAGTAAATCCTGTAACTGTGTGCGCCAATAGACTTTGGTAAAAATATGAGAGATGAAAGGTCGATTAACCAGAAAGCAAATTATAGCAGCTTTGCGC
>PSRL01000198.1 GCA_003176035.1 Verrucomicrobiota bacterium | reverse complement strand
GAGACGGAGATGCTGCGTTATCTTCGCCGCTTGGAAGCTAAGGACCTCTCGTTAACCACTTCCATGATCCCTCTGGGATCCTGCACCATGAAGTTAAATGCAACGGCCGAAATGCTGCCTGTCAGCTGGCCGGAATTCTCGGCATTGCATCCCTTCGTGCCCCTGGATCAGGCACAGGGTTATCAAATTCTTTTTGGCGAACTCGAAAGCTGGTTAAATGAAATTACGGGGTTCTCGGCCACCTCGCTCCAACCCAATGCGGGCTCTCAGGGGGAATATGCGGGACTCCTGGTCATTCGCGCCTATCATCACTCCCGCGGCGATCAGCAGCGGGATGTTTGTCTCATCCCTGTGTCCGCCCACGGAACCAATCCGGCAAGCGCTTCGATGGCCGGAATGCGTGTGGTGCCGGTCAACTGCGATGCGCTGGGCAATGTGGACATTGAGGACTTGCGCAAAAAAGTCACCGCCCACAAGCACCACCTGGCAGCTTTGATGGTTACCTACCCCTCAACGCATGGGGTCTTTGAAACCGGTATCCGGGAAATTTGCAACATCGTACACGCTGCCGGCGGACAGGTTTATATGGACGGTGCAAATATGAATGCTCAGGTGGGTCTCTGTCGACCTGGAGACATGGGTGCGGATGTCTGCCATCTGAATTTGCACAAAACTTTTTGTATTCCACACGGCGGAGGTGGACCCGGCGTGGGCCCCATCTGTGTCGCAGCGCACTTAGCACCCTTTCTTCCCAGCCATTCTTTAATTCCCACAGGAGGAGCACAGTCTATTGGGGAGGTCTCACAAGCACCCTGGGGCAGCGCCAGCATTGTCATTATCTCCTGGATGTATATCGCCATGATGGGTGCGCAAGGCCTTCTGGATGCAACCCGTATTGCAATTCTCAACGCAAATTATATCGCTGCTCGCCTGGCGCCCTACTTCCCCATCCTCTATAAAGGAACTCATGGTCGCGTTGCTCATGAGTGCATCCTCGATGTCCGCAAATGGAAAGAGCAAGCCGGGATCGAAGTGGAAGACATCGCAAAGCGTCTCATTGATTTTGGATTTCATGCGCCCACCATGAGCTGGCCAGTGCCGGGAACTCTCATGATTGAACCCACGGAAAGTGAATCAAAAGCCGAATTGGACCGCTTCTGCGATGCGCTGATTGCGATCCATTCGGAACTGCTCTCCATTGAAAGCGGAGCGCTCCACAGACAAGACAATCCTCTTAAGAACGCTCCCCACACCGCTTCAATGGTTTCGTCCGACAATTGGAAGCACGCTTATTCCCGCGAACTTGCCGCTTATCCCGCTCCGTGGTTGCGCAAATTTAAATTCTGGCCCTCCGTAGGCCGCATTGACAATGTCTACGGGGATCGCAACGTTTTTTGCACCTGCTATAGCGAAGCACCCATCCCAACCATTTCATCGGTCCCGTCCCCTTAAGGGGCGATCACAGTGCGGCATTCGGCATTCTACAGCGAAACCCCTGGGGAGAGGGTGCGGACATTTCGATGCGGATGTGAGGTTTTTTGAAAGTCCCCTCTCCCGCCCAACGAGGGCACACATGCTGTATCTGCATCGGTCGGTGAATTGGCCCGCGTGCCGCTAATTTGCCCGTTTTTTGCGCTTCCGCCAGAAATGCAGTATAATACCCACCGCCGATTAGTCCCTCGGGCTATAGTATTATGTCATTACTTCATTATCATATTATCGATCGCTGCCGGGTTTGTAAAAACCCCACACTTGTGGAAGTGCTCTCTTTGGGAAACCAATGTTTAACAGGAATTTTTCCCCAGTCTCCGACGGAGCGGATTTGTCGTGCTCCGCTGGAATTAGTGAGATGTCATGGTCAAGGTGCCTGCGGCTTGGTTCAGCTGCGTCATTCGGTAGATCTAAATACCATGTATGGCCTGAACTATGGCTATCGATCTTCCCTGAATTCTTCCATGGTCCACCATCTCAAATTGAAGGTGGAGAATCTTTCGCTTCGAGTTGCATTGACGGAAAAAGATCTGGTGCTTGATATCGGCAGTAACGATGGCACTCTCCTTTCGTTTTATCCTCCTTGGGTGAAGCGCGTAGGTATGGACCCGACAATTATAAAATTTGGCAGCTATTATGCGCCGGGCATTCATGCCATTCCGGAATTTTATTCGGATCAGATGTTCCAAGAGCATTTCGGCGATCAAAAGGCAAAAATTATCACTTCCATCGCGATGTTCTATGATTTGGAAGACCCCTTAAGATTCGCTCAGGAGATACAAAAGACATTGGCACCGGATGGGATCTGGCATTTTGAACAGAGTTATTTACCTTCAATGCTGGAAAACAATTCCTACGACACGATCTGTCATGAACACTTGGAGTACTACGGCCTCCACCAAATTCAATGGATTTTGGAACGTTGCCAACTCCGTATCTTAAATGTGGAACTCAATTCGATTAACGGCGGCAGCTTTGCGGTGACAGCCTGCCATCACAATGCCCCTTATGTGACAGATCAGCGGAGCGTGACTCAATTATTGGCAAGGGAAAGGGCCGCGAAACTCGACACTCCGGAACCCTATGAGCAATTTAAAAATAAGGTTTTTGCCCATCGTCAAAAACTCCTCGATACTTTGGAGCACATCCGAGCGAAGAAACAAAGCGTCCTGGGATACGGGGCTTCCACCAAAGGAAACGTGATTCTCCAATTTTGCAATCTGACAAAAAACGAAATTCCAGCAATCGCAGAGGTCAATGCAGATAAATTTGGGGGCTATACGCCGGGCACCTGTATTCCGATCATTTCCGAAAAGGAAGCTCTGAAAATGAACCCCGATTTCTTACTCGTGATGCCTTGGCATTTTCGCGATCACTTGATCACCCGTGAAAGAGATTATCTCAACCAAGGAGGACTCATGATTTTCCCTCTCCCGTCCATTGAAATCGTAAATAAATAACCCATGTGATGCTTTTTTGTCCGGCGGCTGCCGCCGGATGAAAAAGCCTCTCTTTTTCGCGCACCCTCACCAAATACAAAAGGACACTGTGGAAAATATTGCAGCGGATGGCAATCATCCGACTAAATCACCCAAACATAAAATGCTATAAAGCCATAACGCAGCAGAAGACCTGTTGCTCTGTTATGACCCGACATCTCCAGATGAAATCATGCGCTATCATTGGCTGCGACGGACAGGATGGTAAACTCCTCTCAGAACAACTCCAAGCGGAGGGACACCATGTAGTCGGCATCCGGCGAAACACTCTAAACATTTCCGATCGAAATGAGGTCATCACCTTTCTCTCAGAACTCAACCCGCAAGAGGTCTACTACCTAGCTGCATTTCACCATTCTTCGGAAGACGAAATCAAAATTGACGACGCGGAACTCTTTAACAAAAGCTTCGCAGTCCACCTTCATGGCCTTGTTCACTTTCTTGAGGGGATCAAACAATCCGCACCGGCCTGTCGACTTCTTTATGCCGCCTCCTCGCATGTGTTCGGAGAACCGGCCCTCTCTCCACAGAATGAAAACACCCCCCTGCAACCCCGCAATGTCTATGCCATCAGTAAAGTCGCAGGCATGGAGGCCTGTCGCTATTACCGCAAGAATCATGGAGTCTATGCGGCTAGCGCCATTCTCTATAATCACGAGTCGCCGTATCGAAAAGCTAAATTCGTCTCGCAAAAAATCATCTGCGGAGCTTTATCCATCAAACAGGGCAAACAAGAAGAACTCGTCCTTGGCAATTTAGATGCCGCCATCGATTGGGGCTACGCCCCCGACTATGTGGATGCAATGCGCCGCTGCATCAGACTCAAGCAAGCTGACGATTTTATCGTCGCCACCGGCGAAACTCACACCGTCCGCGAATTTGTGGAAATCGTCTTTGATGAAGTTGGGCTGGACTGGAAAAAACATGTGCGTACCAATCCGCAACTGCTCACAAAATCTACCATGCCGCTAAAAGGCGATGCCACCAAACTCAGACTCGCCACCGGTTGGCGCCCCACAATGGACTTTGTGACAATGGTCAAATCTCTCCTGCACGCCCAATCCGGATCGCTTGTCTTTAACTCCTGGATTTCCATCTTTCTCTCTCCAGTCATGGAGTTGTTTTGAATCTCGTTCTGCCAGGAATCTGTTTAACATAAAAATTTAATTTCCTGTTTAGGGACAAATTCCAACATCGTGATTAAAGTCGATCATGAAAACGATTTCACCCAGTAACAAAGTATCATTCCCCTTTCAAAGGGTTCATGATACCTTAAGTCACCAGCAAATCTACTCAAAACTAAACGAGGCGTTTGATGATAAACAATCCAGAATTATGAGCGAAGTATTTATCGATTTATTGCAGCATTTGGATGACAAACTTGCACAATACACCACGGACATCCTTGAAGTTATCAATACCGGATTTCTAAAAATTGAAAACCGTTTTCTAGAGGTCGAAAACCGTTTTCTCGGTATCGAAAATCGCTTCGAAGTAAATGACCGGCGGTTTGATGAGCTGGAGGCAAATTTCTCTGCGCGCTTGGAAAATCATACAAAACAAATCACATTCCAAATGACCGCTGAAATTTACAAAGCCATTAACACGCAAACGTGGAAGCTTTTCACTGCGACAATCGCCTCTTGGGGAGTCTTTGCAGGCATCCTCTATGCCTTTATGCAAAAAAATTAACGCCCTGAGGCAGGCAATTCTTGTAGAACTCCCCCATAACCTGGAACCTATTCTAAAACCGAGGGAAGCTGGCAGCCTCATAGCAATTAATAGCAGCTCGGTCTCCCTCTTCAGAAAACGACCTGTTGGGTTTTTAAAAAGAGCGGCAAAGCCGCCGATTGATCCAATCCAAAATTGTTGCTTCAACGGCGGTGTGGTCCGTATCGAAGAGCAGTCGATGAAAACTGTTTGGAAAAACGACCAGCATTTTGTCTTTTGAGCCGATTCGAGCAAACCAGCCGCGTAGCTGGGCCGGGTTAATATAATCGTCTTCACCGGCACCGAGAACCAAGACCGGCGAGTGAATCTGTTCGGCGGCCTCATTTCCGGAAGTTATCAAAAGCCCCATGTTTTCGAGAAAGGAAAGAGTGACCTTTTCTATGCGATATGGAGCCGTTTCAAGGTTACGTTGAATGGCGGGGTCATGGCTAAACCTTGCCGCATGTTTCTTAAACCATTCCGGAGAAATTCGAAAGGAGGGAAAGTAGAGAGAAGCCCAAGAGAGGATTTTCTTAAAAGTTGGGGAGGGCGGCTTGGCTAAGGCCACAACCGGTGCAGCCAAGATGGCTCCTCGAATATCGATGGGGGGTTTTTCTTCACGCAATAGACGCAGTGCCAACAAAGCGCCCATGCTCTCGCCATACAATATGACGGGCGTATCCGGATATCGCCGTCGAACCTCCATGACCACACGCTGGATATCCGACAGGAGCTGATTGACATTTAATTCGTCTCCGCGCCGCTTAACTAGTACCCCCTGAAAAAGGGTTGAAAAGCATCCGGCGCCTATGTTGCTCAGTTGGTCGAGTAGCGCAGGG
>PSRL01000132.1 GCA_003176035.1 Verrucomicrobiota bacterium | reverse complement strand
GGCGGCTCTGAGATTTGCACGACAGCTTGCCTCGCAAGCCCGCTTCCAAGAAGCACAATCCGTGCTTCAGACACTCCTGCAATATTCCCCCGCACATCTGAAAGCTCTCCGCCTTCAGAAAAAACTGAAAGACGATAAAGTGTTTAATCAGACCCTAACTCCCCAATATGTGCAGCAAGTAAAAAGAGTCGGACAGCTTTTATATGAAGCGCGGCAATTTCATCGCTCCGGACAATATGACGAGGCTCTCAAACGGTACGAACAAGTTTTGAGCCTGGACAAGTATCATTTTGCCGCTCGCCGAGGACTGCAAGACCTGGAAAAATCTCGAATGGTCTATTCCGAGACAGCTTATGATGAAAGGAGATCCCAATTCATTGCGGACGTCGATAAAGCGTGGCAACGGCCGGTCACTCGGTACCATACGGAGCTTGACCGCATTGTGGAGCAGCCTCAGTTGAAAATCCAAGGAGCTGCTACTATTCATCGTAAGCTGGATACGATCATCATTCCGCACGTCAACTTTCGCGACAGTCCCTTACGGGAAGCTTTGCAATATGTCCGTCAACGAGCCGCAACACTAGACATTGCGGAATCCGATCCAACTCGAAGAGGGGTTAATATTATTTTGAAAGCGGACCCTGAAAGTGAACAAGCTAATATCCCCATTACGCTTCAATTGACAGATGTTCCTCTCCGCAATGTTCTTCTTTATTTAATGGAAGGCGCAAACATGAAACTCAAAGTGGAAACCCATGCTGTCTTGGCTGTTCCACTCTCTGAATCCACTGAAAACCTCATTACTAAGGAATACCAAGTTGCTTCCTCCTTTTTCTCTCAATTACCGGAGCTGGACACCCCTTCGGCTCCGGAATTGCCATTGGCTTCGGGACATTCGCTGGCTCCAGGATCGCAGCCAACCATCGTTGCTCGCTCCGGAGCAAAGGAATTTCTCGAATCACAGGGCATTACTTTCCCCCCAGGTGCCAGCGCTAATTATCTCCCAAGCAGCAGCCGTTTAATTGTAAAAAACACGCAAGCAAACCTCGATCTGATTGAATCCCTGGTAGACCAAACCATCAACTCCGTTCCCAAACAAATTAACATCGAAGCTAAATTTGTCGAAATCACGCAAGATAATGCGGAAGAGCTGGGGTTTGACTGGCTTCTGGGACAATTTCAATTGCCCTTTGGCTCCGGAGTCTCTGCGAGCGGAGGAAACAGTCGTTTCGAAAGTCCCGGCAAAAGGAACCCTCAATACCAAAATTTTCCAATTCAAGACGCCGAAGGAATTCCCGTTGGAATGTCGAAACAGGGTACCGGATCCTTAACGGGTGGCAATCGCAGCGGCAGCTTAGCACTTCAACTCAATGCAATGGACACCCTTTTTTTGGGCAGCGGAGCTGCCGTGGTGACTCCTGGTATCCTGGCACTAGCCGGAGTATTTACCGCACCTCAATTCCAACTCGTGATTCGCGCACTTCACCAGAAAAAGGGCGCTGATCTCTTGACCGCGCCCAGCGTGATGACCAAGAGCGGCTGTGCTGCTCGAATCCAGATCGTTCGTGAGTTTCGTTACCCTACTCAATTCGATCCGCCTCAGGTGCCGCCAACGCAAACATTTGGAATTAGCCCGTTAACTCCTGCTACCCCTACGGAGTTCGCCACCAAAAATGTTGGAGTTGAACTCGATGTGACACCTACGGTGGGACCCGATGGCAATACCATTGATCTCATCTTGCAACCTCGGGTCACCGAATTCGAAGGTTTCATAAACTACGGTAGCCAAATTGATACCGTCGCTCCCATTACAAGTTCCTTGGGCATAGCAACCGGAGCAACAGCTACGGTAAAACTTTCGGACAATACGATTCATCAGCCGGTATTCAGCATTCGAGAAGCAAGCACCCAAGTAACTATTACAAATGGCTCGACGGTAGTCTTAGGAGGATTAATTCAAGAAAAAATTCAAAAAGTTCAGGATAAAACACCTATTTTGGGAGACATTCCTCTCTTCGGACGACTATTTCGGTCAAATACGGAACGGCGGGTGAAAACAAATTTAGTGATGTTTGTTACAGCTCGCCTGATCGATCCCAGTCGGCCCTCCGCCCAAGAACAATCAGAGCTACCGGAAGTATAGCAGGACACCTGCGCCATGATTACGGATTTGATGTGCCAGTCGCCGGGCCAAGTCGCTTCTCGCAGGAGGGGTTGTGGGCTTTGCCCCCAAGTTTCCTCCGGCGGCTGCTTCCTCAGGCCGAAGAAAAAAGAACGACAAACGGTGTGATCCCATAGAGGTGTTCGCGCTGGAGTTTGTGCTTTCAGGACATAAGAAAATAACTTGAAAAAAATCATTTATATCAGAAGCATCTTTTCCGGATTATTGATGGGAAGCGCCGGAGGGATGATCGCCTTGGAAGCTCTCTCGGCTGCGGACACCAATGCCGTCGCTGCTGCGAAGCTCTCCGCAGAGCGAGAAATCGTGCGACGAAAAGAGAATGCTCTGATTGCCCAAACATTCGTCCGACAAGGCGAGCAAGCACTGCGCAACAGGGAATACGCAAAGGCAACACAAGCACACCTCACCGCCCTCCGCCTCATGGCGCCTTCTGCGGTTTCATCCCGACAAGCGGTAAAGTTTAGCGCCGCCGCCTTGCGCTACACCAATGAACTCATTGAAAATGGCCGGTATGCTCAAGCAGTGGAAATCATCAAAACAATACTGCAATACGATCCAAAGAATAGAGCTGCACTTCAGCGTCTCTCCCAACTGCGGAAATCCAATTTCTTTGATCCGGCCATCACTGCGGATTTTATGGAAGGCAAAAAAAAGATCGTTCATCTCCTTACAGAAGCAGAAGGGCTTGCAAAAACGGGTCGCACAGACTTAGCCCAGAAACGTTATGAACGGATTTTAAATATTGATCCCTATAATATTGAAGCGCGCGAAGGTCAAAAGCGCCTGCATGAGCGAAAAAGCCGCTATTACCAACAGTCATATTTGGAAAACCGCGCCCATCTCCTGAGGAACGTTACCAAAGGCTGGGAACAACCGATCCCAGTATTTCAAAACGACCGCACCATTTCACAAGATTCTCGCGCTGTACCCCTCGCTGAAACAGAGGAAATTCTGGCAAAACTCAACAAAATTACCCTTCCCAAAATTGAGCTTCACGATTGTAGCCTTCGAGAGGCTATCGATTTTCTCAAACAACGCGCAAGGGAACTAGACCCTGTGCCAGGCGGCAAGGGGGTCAACATCGTGCTCAAATTGGAGACTGAAGAAAAGTTCCCTTCACGGGGCACCGAAGGGGAATTCATCGCAAAGCAAGAAAAATCCGCTCCGGAGAGGAAGAAGATAGACTTAAGCCTTACAAACATCCCTCTTTATGAAGCGCTTCGTTACGTTAGCGAATTGGCGGGCCTAAAACTCAAAATCGAGCGTTATGCCGTTTCTATCGTTCCTCTCTCCGAGGGTGGCGATCAACTCCTCACCAAAGAGTACCATATTTTACCAAATTTTCTTCCTACCAAATCGAGTGCCGCCAGCCTCAATTCCACGGAGCAAAATAAAACCCCATGGATTCGGATGGGTGCGCAGGAATACCTGCGTTCACAGGGTGTTCCATTCCCAAATGGGGCCTTTGCCAACTATGTTTCCAATGGGAGCCGCCTCATCGTTCGCAACACTTCCGATGCACTCAACCTAATTGACTCCATTGTGGATGCTGCCAATAGGGCAACACCCGTGCAGGTCCAAATTGAAGCCAAATTTGTCAATATCACTCAAAATAATTTAAAGGAATTGGGCTTCGACTGGCTATTGGGTCCCCTTTCCATTCCCAGTGGACTGACCCTAAGCGGCGGGGCGCAATCGCCTCCAGCGGCAGAACATTACCCCTTTGTGGATCCCGTTGCAGGTTTTCCAACCGGCGGCAATTCGATCACAAGCAACTTGCGTCGCGGCATTGGAACTTCTCCGAACGCAGCCATCTCCGCAAATTCCGTGAGTTCCTTTCTCGCCCAAACTCTGAATGGCAATTTAGCCATGGGAGGGGTAAATTCGCTTTTTGGAATCTCAGGAATTTTCACGCGACCCCAATTTCAGATGGTGATCCGAGCCCTTAGCCAACTCAAAGGGGTGGATCTCGTATCCGCGCCAAAAGTGACGGCTCGTAGCGGCCAAAAGGCTACCGTAAAAATGATTCGAGCCTTTCCCTATCCAACCGAATTCCATCCGCCTCAAATCCCCCGGAAAGGGATTGTGGCTTCAAATGATGTCCTCACAAATAACGCCTTCATTTCACAAACAGTGACCCCCGCCACCCCTCTGCGATTTGAAGTCCGAAATACAGGGATCACAATGGAAGTCGAGCCCCTCATCGGTCCGGACGGATTTACGATCGATTTGAGCCTCTCCCCTGAAGTGGTTGAATTTGAGGGGTTCGTTGACTATGGCGTTCCGATCCTTGGAGTCGTCAATCAAGCGGTTACGGGTATTCCCACCACCACCGTGTTGACACAAAATCCCATTCAACAGCCTATCTTCAGCACACGAAAAGTCACAACAAGTGTCAGCATTTGGGATGGTCAGACGGTGGCTTTGGGGGGGCTGATGCGCGAAGACGTGCAAAAAGTGCGAGACAAAGTTCCCTTCCTGGGGGACATTCCCCTGCTGGGGCAACTGTTTCGTTCCTCCTCGGAACAAAAAATCAAAGAAAATCTCATCATATTTGTGACTGCCCGGTTGGTGGATGCACAGGACAATCCGGTACATTTGGAAGAAGACGCAGAGCCATTGCCTCAATCAGCCCGCCCCTTTGAGCAGAAGAACTCCAGAGAGTTTCTTAATTAAATAATTACATACTGTCGCCAGTGGCCTTCCTCTTGCGCCGGCCGGAAATAAAAAATCCAAAAAAATTCACACTGAATTTAGCTCTTTAGCTCTTTTCTAAAATTTTCTAAAAGACGGTCGCATTTTGTAGCAAGTTCTGGTAATTTATATCGGAAATACTCCGGTAGTACTAACTTACCCAGTTTCATCATAGCCGGGCGCTCGCGCACTGAAGTGCGGGGCTGGCGTTCCGGTAGCAGAAAGTCAAACCATCACAAATCCTAAATCCGAAGCCATTTCGAATATTTTGAGCGTTTTTTCATCCAATATCCCCAAAGTTGTCATAATTTTTATGAATTAAGATCCCCATCAGAAGACGGTTACAGCGGCACTTCTAAGCGACCCGCCATCTTTTCAGACGGGCATGATCGACACACATCAGGTTGCTAAAAGTCTGCGGTACCCATTTTTGAACCGTGCCTACCATTGCAATTACCGGCGGAATTGCCTCCGGCAAGACCGCTTTTCGCCAATATCTTTCCGCTGGATGGAAAGCTGAATCCTTTGATGCTGACGCAGCAGTTGCTGATCTCGTAGATCATTCTGAGGAAATCCGGCAGGAAGTCCAAAGCGCATTTGGGGCGACGGCGTATCGGGAAAATCGCCTGGACCGAGACCGCATGCGGACGTTGATTTTTTCGGATCCCAGCAGCCGAAAAAAACTGGAAAATATTCTCCATCCGCGCGTCCGGGCGCTTTGGAGGCAACGGGCAGCGAATTGCGCGAAAGAAAATGGCAAACTTTTGGTGGAAATTCCCCTCCTTTACGAAACCGGGGGCGAAGCATTTTGTGATTTCATCATATCTGTGACGTGCTCGGTGGAGACTCAAATGCGGCGAATAGGATTTTCTCGCGGCATAGGCAGCGATATGGCTCAAAAAATCATCGCCAGCCAGATGTCCTTGGAAGAAAGGCTCTCCCGAGCGGATCAGGTGATTTGGAATGACGGTTCTGACGAAATTCTCAAAGAACAAGCTGATTTGACTACAAATTACTTAGTTGAACGTTATGGATAAAAAATCTCTTCGGGCAAAGTCTGCTCAGGACCCATCCGACCCTATCTCAGCAGATGAGCTTCAGGGGAAAACCGTACAAGAGCTCATTGCAATGATAAAGGAGCGCAATATTCGCCTCCGGACGGAAGCATCGCGCCATCATTTGGTCTTGGATTTGGTGCGCTATTTCCTGTCGACAGGCAAAAAAGTATTCGTGGAAGGCATTCTTGAGACCACTGGCGAACAGGGTATATTGCGGTCACTACAATTTAATTTTAAGCCGGGTGTGGATGACGTCCATGTCCCTACCGCCCTCATGCGGCAATATCAACTAAAACCTGGGCTAAAGATATCGGGCTATATCCGGCCGCCCGTGGAAAAAGAACGGGGACTCATGTTGGAGAGCGTGGACACAATCGAAGACACTCCCATCTCCGAATGGACAACAACCAAGGACTTTGAAAAACTGACGCCCTTATTTCCAAAGCGCCGTATCATATTGGAAAGTAAAATGAACCCCACTCGCGGCGCTCGCGCTGTTGACATCATTGCCCCACTGGGCATGGGACAACGGGGTTTGATTGTGGCTCCGCCTCGATCCGGCAAGACGATGCTCTTAAAAGAGATTGCCAAAGCGATTCGAGACAACCATCCGGACATTCATCTCATTCTCCTTCTAGTGAACGAACGGCCGGAGGAGGTGACCGATCTTCGCCGCGAAATCTCAGGAGAAATCGTCAGTTCGACTTTTGATGAGCCTATTTCGCGTCACGTTCAAGTTTGCGAATTGGTTTCCGAACGGGCGAAACGCCTTGTCGAACTGGGAAAAAACGTCGTCATCCTTTTGGACAGTATCACGCGGATGGCGCGGGGGTACAATGCCCTACAGCCCTCCAAAGGGAGGACAATGAGCGGTGGAGTCGATTCCAAGGCCCTCACTCGCCCTCGTAGATTTTTCGGAGCTGCCAGAAACACTGAAGAGGGCGGCAGCCTAACGATTCTTGCCACCGCCCTAGTTGAAACCCAAAGCAAAATGGACGATCTCATCTTCGAAGAATTCAAAGGCACCGGCAATATGGAGGTTCACTTGGATCGCACTATTGCAGACCAGCGGATATTTCCAGCCATTCACATTGTGAAATCCGGTACCCGCAAAGAGGAACTCCTCTATCATCCGGATGAATACCAACGGATCATGCTCCTTCGAAGAAAACTTTCCGAAGTCCCAGCGGTGGAAGCCATGCAGGTGCTTGCAAATAATCTTGAAGCCACCAAAACAAATGCGGAACTCCTTTTGTGTGGTGTGAGAGGAGTCTAAGAGCCTTCGTGGGATCGCATCTGTCTCTTTTAGAATCTATCCCAAAACTAGGAAGGTCTGCGCGAGAAGCAATTATGACAGATGCTTATTCCAAAACATGCGCAAATATTCCTACAGGTGTATTTATGCCGCCTTCCCCAGGAAACTTTGATTCGGCAAAACGGTGAAGATTCCTCTCCACCATTGTGCCGTTAAGGGGTAAGGGATGATTTTTACTTAGAGCATTTTACATTTAAGTAGTTCCAGTATAACCTGCGTGATGAAAATAATTGGAACATTCCTCTTGAGAGA
>PSRL01000163.1 GCA_003176035.1 Verrucomicrobiota bacterium | reverse complement strand
TCATCATTCCTCTACATCGGTCAGAGCCCGCACCACTCAGGCAAAGGGCGGGATATCTCCCGCCCTCGCTATCCCGGCCATGTCCATTGATCGGCTTCGGGCTTGTCCACACCGTTCTCGTGGGCATAGCTCAGACACTCGATTTGCTTGTTGCGCAGACTCTCCTTCGCGTGAGCACCAGCCACTTGCAGCTCCGGAATGCGGTCGATGGCATCTATTGCCAGGCTGAAGCGATCGATTTGATTCCGAATCGCCAGATCCAGCGGGGTGTTGATGTTTCCCTTTTCCTTATAGCCGCGCACGTGGAAATTGGCGTGGTTCGTCCGCCGGTACGTCAATCGATGAATCAACCAGGGATAACCGTGGAAGTTGAAGATCACCGGCTTGTCCTTAGTGAACAGGCTGTCGAAGTCTTTGTCCGAAAGCCCGTGAGGATGCTCTGTCGAAGGAACAAGCCTGTATAGATCGACCACGTTTACGAAACGAATCTTCAGCTTCGGGAAGTACTCGCGGAGCATCACCACGGCCGCCAAAGCTTCTTTGGTTGGGATGTCGCCAGCACATGCGATCACAACGTCCGGTTCTACGCCATCGTCATTGCTTGCTCTCTGCCAGATGCCGATGCCCTTGGTGCAATGTGCGATTGCCTCATCCATGGTCATGTACTGCAAGTGCTTCTGCTTGTCCGACACAATGACATTGACGTAGCCCGTGCTCTTCAGACAGTGATCGGCCACGCTCAAAAGGGTATTCACGTCGGGTGGCAGATAGATGCGGCAAACGTTCGGGCTCTTATTCACCACAATGTCAAGGAATCCAGGGTCCTGATGAGTAAACCCATTGTGATCCTGGCGCCAGACTGTTGAGGTAATCAGCAGATTCAGCGACGAGATTGGCGCACGCCACGACAGTTCTTCTGCCATTGCGAGCCATTTGGCATGCATGTTGAACATGGAATCAATCACGTGAACGAAAGCTTCGTAGGTTGAGAAGAATCCATGTCGGCCTGTCAGCAGATAGCCCTCGTACCAGCCCTCCAGAGTGTGCTCGGATAGCATTTCCAGCACGCGACCATCGGGCGACAGTTCGCCGCCATCCGCATCCTCCGCGAGGTAGTCCGCCAGCCAGAGCTTTTTGCTGACTTCATAGATTGCGTCCAGCTTGTTGGATGTGTTTTCGTCCGGCCCGAACACACGGAACGTGCCCGGATTGCGGCGCATGATGTCGCGCAGAAAGCGCCCGAGCGGGCGGGTGTTCTCCGCAGCCGTCTGCCCCGGCTTTTCCACCTTGATCGCATACTCACGGAAGTCCGGCAGGCGAAGGTCCTTTCGCAAGATCCCCCCGTTCGCATGCGGGTTCGCGCTCATTCGATGCACACCGGTCGGGGCAAGCGTCTTCAGTTCCGGAACAAGGCGACCGCTCTCATCGAACAACTCGTGCGGGCGGTAGCTGAGCAACCATCTCTCCAGTATTTTGAGGTGCTCCGGATTATCGCGCACGCCGGCTAAAGGGACCTGGTGCGCACGCCAGAAGCCTTCAACCTTATGTCCATCTACTTCCTTGGGTCCGGTCCATCCTTTCGGGCTTCTCAGCACGATCATGGGCCAACGGGCTCGAGTGGCAGTTTTTTTCGAGCGCGCCTCTTGCTGTATGTGGCGGATCTCCAGCACGCACTCCTCCAGCGTGGATGCCATCTGCCGATGCATCAATTCAACATCGCTGCCTTCGACAAAGTGTGGCGACCAGCCATAACCCCGAAACAGGTCTTCCAATTCCTCGTGCGAAATGCGGGCGAGAATAGTGGGATTGTTGATCTTGTAGCCATTCAGGTTCAGGACCGGCAGGACCGCGCCGTCGCGAACCGGGTTTAGGAACTTGTTGGAGTGCCAGGAGGTGGCCAGCGGGCCAGTTTCCGATTCCCCGTCACCGACAACCACGACGACCAGCAAGTCTGGGTTGTCAAACGCTGCGCCGAAGGCGTGCGAGACGCTGTAGCCGAGTTCGCCTCCCTCGTGAATGGAACCAGGAGTCTCCGGCGTACAATGGCTGCCGATCCCGCCGGGGAACGAGAAGTCCTTGAAGAACTTGCGCATCCCTTCCAGGTCTTCACTTTTGCCCGGATAAATCTCTGAATAAGTACCTTCCAGATAGACCGGTCCGAGAACGCCGGGAGCGCCATGACCGGGTCCAGCGAGGAATATGGCATTGAGATCGTATTTCTTGATTAGGCGATTGAGATGAACGTAGGTGAAGCTCAGGCCAGGGCTCGATCCCCAATGCCCGAGGAGCCGAGCTTTGATGTGCTCTGGTCGCAACGGCTCTCGGAGCAGCGGGTTGTCCTTCAAATAGATCATGCCTGCCGCGAGGTAATTGCATGCGCGCCAATAAGCGTCAATATTGCTGAGTTCTTCCTTAGAAAGCGGCCCAGGCGTACTCGGATGGACTCCGATCTTCTCTTCCAATTTGTGATCAGCGAGCGTTGCTCCCATGGATCCTCCAGTTGTAATTTCCTTGAGTGTTGGCCTTGATGATTCGGTGTTTCGAGTCGCACCGGCGCCAAGCGCCGAGCACATAATCGGTGAGACGCTCTCTCGATCAATTCCACCGGGCCGCTGTAACTTCCCTAGCTACTGTGAATTGGCACCGCACATTCGCCGGTGGGAGTTCCAGGATCCTAGCGGAACCTGCCTTTCTCACCTGAGCCCGCGCAATGGGAGAGCTTCAGATGCATTGCTCGCTCATTGCGCCCAAGATATACCCGGTGCGCCGCAGCGGAAACTGGTAGAAGTACCAGATGACTGTGGAGGTGCGTTTGAGCTGAGCCCCTCTCGGCAAGAGTCTGAAACCACTCATTGACGGTGCTGTTGCACTGGTCGATCATGGCTGTTTGGCTTGAGAACGATTTTGTATCGACCACATCAGAGATCTCGTATTTGCCGAACGTGGTTGCACTGCGGGTGTTATCCGCGAGGCCGCGTATGGATCATCCAACCGGTTAGATCAGAACAGGATAGAGAGTCAAAGCCACACGGTTTCGAAGCAAGGAGGGAAAATGCTCAAAGCGGGAAGAGCTCTTAAAGTCTCGATCTACGTCACTGAGGGGGCGAAGCACCACGGAACCTCGACCTATTCTGGCATTCTCGATTTCCTCTTCTATAAGCGCGTATCCGGGGCCACGGTGCTCAAGGGCATCGCAGGATTTGGGGCTGATCATCACATGCATTCTTCGAGCATTGTCGAGATCTCCGATCACATGCCACTCAAGATCGAGTTCATTGAGACGCCCGAGAAGGTGAATGAGATCCTTGGCAAGCTGGAAGAGCTTGTGGGCACAGGCATGATCGAAGTGCAGGAAACAACGATCGCTAAACCTGCGCAGGTTTCGAAGCCGAGAAACGCGACGGCTCCTGAACACCTCAAGGTCGAAGGCAAGGCCAAAATGATGCGCATCTACATCGGCGAGTCCGATAGATGGCGGGCGAAACCGCTTTATCTGGCCCTCGTTGAGGCAATGCGGGCGAATGATATCGCCGGCGTTACTGTGTATCGTGGCATTCTCGGTTATGGTGCGAAAGGGCGCATTCATAAAGACAAAATGCTACACCTCTCGCACGACAGCTCAATCATGCTGTCGGCAGTCGATACGGAAGAAAAGATCCGCGCATTTCTTCCGCTCATGGAGCAGATGGTCGAAGAAGGGCTGATTGTTCTGTCGGACGTGGATATCATCAAGTATGCCTGCCGCGCACAAGCGCCGAATGTGGAGGGAACCGAAGGCAGTTCAGGACTTGATCAGGCATCGGGGACCCCGGCTGCCGAGTCTAGTTTTCGGGAGGACTTATAAGCGGAGGTTCGGCAATGAGAGAGCAGTTTCAAGGCTGCATGCTGCGGATTCACTTCGGTGAGAGTGACGTATGGAAAGGCAAGCCGCTGCATGAGGCGATCGTTGCGAAATGTAGAGAGCTTGGAATGGCGGGTGCCACAGTCTACCGCGGTATCGAGGGCTACGGAACCAGCACCCGGATTCGTCACGCAAGTTATTGGACATTCTCGAAAGATGCACCGATTATGCTGACTATTATTGATAGCGAAGAACAGATCAAGAGGTTGATCCCGGTTTTGGACGTAATGGTCGAAGAGGGTCTGGTTGCTATGTCCCACGTCGAGGTTACCCGTCTTCTGCGCAATCCATGAAAGGTCCAGGAAAATACTTAGGGTAAGCAGGTGACGACAGCAGAGACTGGTTTTGTCGAATACCTCATTATTAAGCGGCTTTCCGCCGGAATCCAACTTTGGATACTCCACGGCAAAATAAGGCCGCCGAGCTCGAGACTCGGCCAAACGTTACTGCCACTTAGTTCATGAATAGGAGCAGGTCAAAATACGCACCCCTGAAGTTGACTGTCAATAAAGAAACGTACTCCTGACCCTTCAAAGTGGAATAGCCAGAGCTCATGAGATACGTCCCGACCACAAACTCAGCTCGGGAAACAGAATTCCGGGGATCAAAAATATGGAATTGCGAGGTCTGAATCAACTTAGTAAAACGCTTAAATATGGTGGGAAGCGTAAGAATCACAACGAGATGCGGGGGATTCCGAGAATCATCGAATTGCCATCGAGCCATACGGAAAACGGTACATAAGAGGCATCATATTTCCCTATTGACAGCGCCGATTTGTCATGGCTATGATTCCCGACCGAACAACTAAAGCGTTTTAGCCTGCTGCCAACTTACTCAGCAGATTTCCGGGTCCCCTGAAACTGAGGATGGTTGGATTAACTTGCGTCAAGTTCCCGGCGCACTTTGTAAGTGCTCCGACTGACCATTCGGGGTCTTCAGGCGCAACGCAACAGGGTTAATTTGCCCGGGTACCAATTGCTCTGATTTTGCTCTAACCGGGGCAGGACGGAGCATAAGAAACAAGCGGGGCTTACACCGCGGCGAGAGCCGTGTGCCGCTCGAGGCATACGATTCCACGCTATTCACTTGCAACCAGCTTCTTTAGGAGAGTGACGTATGAAGGTGAACACTGTGCGGAACAGAATCCTTCTGTTTCCGCTTCAACAGGAAGGCCATATTCAAATGAGAACGGCAAAGCTGATTAGCTGGGCCCTGTTCTCATTGTTCCTGGCGCTGGGAGGCTTAAGCGCATACGCGCAAGCCAACTCAGAAGTGACAGGCATCGTAACCGACCAAACCGGCGCGGTAGTGGCAGGAGCGCATCTCACGCTTACCGACCCAGCCACCGGATTGACCAAAACAACCGACAGCGGCCCAACAGGCTTGTACGACATCGCCGGTCTCAACCCCGCAAGCTACAACCTCAAAGTCACTGCCAAAGGGTTTGAGCGCTTTGAGCAACACGGAATCCAGGTCTACGTTTCGGGTACCTTCCGCATCGATGTGAAGCTCGCTGTCGGTGCCGAGAATCAGACGATCACAGTTGAAGCGGATGCGCTTCAGGTCCAGACCGACTCCAACGTGGTCAGCACGCTGGTCAGCGCCGAGCAGATCAGCGAAATCGCCACACAAAACCGTAACTTCGCGGCCCTGGCAGCAATGGGCCTCGGCGTTAGTTCGGGTTTGCCTGACAACAATACGCCCATGGCTGGCGCCGGCGGCAGCAGCTTTACCCTCAGCGCCAATGGCCTGCGCCAGAGCCACAATATCTGGCTCATCGACGGCGGCGAGTCGGATGACCGCGGCGGCGCCGGCGGCATGGCCCTCATGCCCCCGCAGGACTCCATCGCCGAATTCAACATGTTGAGTTCGAACTATCCACCGGACTACGGAATCTCCTCCGGCGCCACCTTCAGCCTCTCCATCAAGAGCGGCACACAGAAATTCCATGGCACCGCATATGAGTTCAACCGCAACACCGCCTATGACGCCAACAGCTTCATGAACCATTTCAATGGCGCCAATAACCCTCGTACGAAGTTGGATTACAACGTCTACGGCTTCAACATCGGCGGCCCGGCGTACATCCCTGGTGTTTACAACAAGAACAAGGACAAGACCTTCTTCTTCGTGAACGAGGAATGGCGCAACATCAAGCAGGGGACGTCGGTAAACACGCAGAACACTCTGCCTACGGCGGACATTCCGTCAGCAAGCACAGATCTGAAGTACGTTAGCCCTCTCTTTGCGTCAGTAAATGGCCAAAAGAATTACTACGGGCCGACAGCCGGCATCATCGTGCCGGAAGCCAGCATGGTCGCAGATCCTGCCTACCAGGCGAAGCTGACTGCGCTCGGTCTTACCCCCGGCCAGCCGTTCCCCAATAACACCATTCCGCATCAGCTCTTCGATGCGAATATGGTTGCCTATCTCAACGCCGGCGTTCTGCCCAAACCGTCAACGGCTACCGGCCAGTCGGTCGAAAGCGTTCCTGCGCCGATCAAGGTTCGCGACGATATCGTTCGCGTCGATCACAAGATCAACGACAAGTGGCAGCTGCTCGCTCACTATCTGCATGAGAATGATATCGATCAAAACGGCCAGAGCTTCCTCGGATGGGACTGGTCCAGTTACCGGACGATTAACAGTTCCGAAGTAAGCCCGTCTTACAGCGGAGCCATCAAGATCAGTGGAACCCTGTCTCCGAATCTGCTGGTGGAAGGCAGCGTCAACTACGACTCCAACCAAATCGCGATCATCAACAGCAAGAACTCTTCGACGCCTTCCGGCTGGAACGTCAAGTCGTTCTTCAACAATGGAAGGACTACCGAGCTTCCGGGTATGAGCGGCTTTGGCAATCCGTACGGAACGGGCGAGCAGATGGGTTC
>PSRL01000030.1 GCA_003176035.1 Verrucomicrobiota bacterium | reverse complement strand
TGGAGCTAATCTTTCCAGAATAGTACGATTAAAGTCTCCACCATATTTCTTATCCGCTTCCTTTTGTATTACTTCAACTAGCTTTAGTGGGAGAGAGAGTGTTTTTATGAGCCTGTCCTTGGCTCGGCCACCGTTGTCTATTGGCGTAGACATATATGTCTACGTTTTCATCTGTCTGACAGACTCCGTCAACACAGAAAATCTTACAAAGAAACTCGGCAGGGGATTTATCGCTTCGTTCACTTAGAAAGAAAATCAGTTCCACAGTTTCTTCTGTCAAACAGGATGAGGTCATAATAAAACACAATAAATTTCCTAAAATGTAGGATACTTTTTTTGTTGCGCAACTCAGTCTAGGCAACTTTCCGAGAAAAACAGTCTGGTTTTGAATGACTAAAGTTCCAAAATCCGACCTACCCCATGCACAAGATTAGTTGGGTTAGGTATAGGGGGCAGTTTATAACCCCCACCAGATTTCCGCTTGGCTCTTTCGCACAGCCTGAGCGTAAGTTCGATAAACCATTGCAGGTGAGGTATGACCCATTTGGTGGCCGGTTTTTCCGGCATCGCCGTACAAAGCGAGGTGATAACTCGCAAAAGAGTGGCGCAGGCAATTTGGAGGCCAGCCTTGTAATCCAATTGCTTGTGCCGCTGCGAGGCGGTGCCGCCGAAAAGTAATGAATGGCACGGGAATAATCTTTCCTTGGCTTTGAAGAGCCTCAACTCGCCGTTTTATTGGGTCCGTAAAGTCGACATATCTTTCTGTCCAGCCTCCGGAGTTCTTCTGAATTCCCTGCGCGACATGAATGCTCTGCTCGTCGCGTAAAACTGCTGTCCAGTCCATACGAAGAAGTTCTTCTGTGCGAAGTCCTGTAAAACCACAAAGCAAGAACGCAACATGCAGCCATTTCGGGCAGTCTAAAGCGAGGAGATCTCGCATTTGGGAAGGGGTTAGTATATGGAGCCGGGCTTTGGCTGTTGGGGCATCGATTCGCTCAATGATGTTGCTATCAACAAGTTGTTTTTTATAAGCCCATCGCCAAAACATTCGGACATAGCGATAAAATGTGGATGCGGTTGTCGAAGACTTGCCCCGTGAATGAATCCATTTTTCAAGTGTCAGGGGTGATATGGAATCTATTGCAAGCGTCCCAAACTCCTTCTCTAGTGCCCGACAAATGTATTCAGTCATTTGGCGATGTTTTCCAGCCATAGATTCAATCTTATGTTGTTTATAGATTTTGAGTATCGCAGTAAGTGGCGTTCCTCCTGAATTTTTTTGATCTAGTGATGTGATGCCATGAGTGCGGATTTGAGCTGCTAGGATTGGACCAGCGGCTTCAGCTTCGGATTTGGTAGCAAAAAATCTTCGAATCTTCTTACCAGTAAATGAAGCCCGAAATTCAAGCTTCCATGGAGTGGAAGGACGGGACGGATAAGCAGAAACAAAATAAGGGGTGGCTTTGACGGGCATAGGTGTTGTTCATTGTTGTTCGTTTAAGACTAAAAACAATACAAACCAACCAGATGGACAAAACCAAATCAAACGTAAAAACCGCCGCTAAGTCCTTTGAATTTCAGAGGATTTCGATAAATCTCTCTGAAAAATTCCTGGCGCAGCCGTAGGGATTCGAACCCCAAACCTTCTGATCCGTAGTCAGATGCTCTATCCAGTTGAGCTACGGCTGCCGAGGAATTTCCGCCGGGTACCGGCGGAGGATTAAGTCTAGGAATTCGCAGCGTTTGAGCAAGCCAATTATGGGAGCTAAGCTGATTATTCGCGGCGTAAGGCCTTTACGGGGTCCAAACGGGCCGCAAACCAGGCAGGAATTAACGCGGCAAGAGAACAGATAATAAACGCAGTGATACAGATAGTGAAAACATCCGAGGGAATCACCTCGGCGGGGATCTCTGAAAATTGGTAAACATCTTTCGGAAATATCTGAATCCCAAATATTGATGCCAGCCAATGGCTCACCTCATTTCGATAGTGCACCAGCCACATTCCTAAACCTAAACCGCTTAAGGTGCCAAAAAGACCGACCACCATTCCCTGGGCTACAAAGACGCCAATAATCTGCCAAATTTGTGCGCCCAATGCCTTAAGAACCCCGATTTCACGCGTTTTCTGTACGGTTACGGTAATCAGGGTGTTCATAATCCCAAAGGCTGCCACGAGGATAATAAACATCAGGAGAAAAAACATGACGTTCCGTTCCATATGGATGGCATCGAATAGTGATTTGTTACGGTCAATCCACGTATCCGCTGATAATTCAGGCGGCAAAATTCGTAACAGTTCCCGCTTTACTTCGGGTGCCCCGTAGGGATCGGATGTTTTAATCGCCAGACCATGAATACTATCCTCCAAGTCGTAGAGCTCTTGCCCAATGTAAAGGGGCACCAGAAAAAACTGACTGTCGTAGAGATAACGACCCGTTTGGAAGATGCCAGTGACAGTGAGAGTCTTCGGAAGGGTGAGCTGCCGAAGGTTGCTGAGATCAGCCTCTTTTGTGCCGTGTCTTTCAAGCCGGTCGAGCTCCGAGAGGATACCGCTTAAATTGCCCGGTGAATAAACGGTGATCTTATCGCCAACATTGATTCCGAGAATTCGCGCTAGCTCAATGCCTAAAATAGCGTTGTCGCCATTCAGATCAAATTTGCCCGCGAAAAGAAGTTTTCGGATGTCGGTGACCTTTAATTCCAGATCCGGGTCAATGCCACGGAGATAGGGCGCAAGCCGTTGATGATTGAATTCCAGAATGACTGGCCCTTGGACGTAGGGAGCAACTCCGATAACGAATTTCTGAGACGCTGCTTGCTTCATGAGGTCCCGCCAATTTTCGAGGACTCCGTTGGATGTGACAATCACATGAGGATCAAAACCGATGACCTTACGACGAAGCTCCAGTTCAAAGCCGGTCATGACAGATATGACAAGGATGAGAACGGTGACGCCGAGGGTCACACCAATGATTGAAATGAGGGTGATGATCGAGAGGAAGGTCCGTTTCGGCTTAAGGTAACGGAGTGCAAGAAAAGGTGTAAAAGGCAGTTGAAGCGTACTCATAATAATGGTCCTGATAGGGGGTGAGTTTGCAAGAAGATCTCTATCCCGGATTCAGGTTTTTGTGTTGGTCTCGCAGTCGTGAGATATAAAGAAGGGCAATTAAGCTGAGGCAAAAAAGGAGGAGAAAATACATGCTATGGCGTTGCCAATGAAAAACACCTGTAACTAACTCGAAACGTCCCAAAAAATCTAGAGACATTCCCCAAAGAATTGGCGCGGCTCCTAATCCCAAATTGGTAATTACTGAAAATAAGGCAAAGAAATGATTGCGCCCCATTTCCGGCATTAAGGACATGGAAATATGTGCGTTGGCGAGATTAAAGGCAGCCGTAGCAAATCCTGCGCAGAAATTAAGCAAAGCTACGAGTGCGATGCTGCCGGGAATGACTTCGGCGGATAATAGTAACCAGCCGATCATTACCAGACTAAAGACCGCCATGGCTACTCGAAATATCACTTGGGCGGAAAGGTGGTCGATGACCATTACGGATATGGTAAACCACAGCATGGATCCAATAAATGCGACGCTAGAGAGATATAAAATTAGTGAAATATTAAATTTGGGGTTCATATGGAGATACTCCACCGTAAAAGCACCCATGCCACCGGTCATCATAGCGTAAATCAAATTGAAGATAACCAAACGATGAAATGGAGCATATCCCAACATAGCTGCCCAAGGCACGTGAGCAGCCGATTTCTTTAGGGTTTCAGATCGTTGCACATCCGGAATACGCCGAATAAATAGGAGACTCATGATTGCATTGAGGGCGCTGAGAAAAAATAAAATCACAAATTCCCAGGATTCAGTTTTTCCATGCATCAGAAATCCCGACACGCTCACGGAAATGAGGCTCCCAATATACTGAAATAGCTGATCCAAAGAAAGGAAACGTCCTCTGCTTTCTTCCGGGATGAGCGCGGTCATCCAAGGAAGCCATCCCGCTGAGGCAATTCCTCTTAAGCAGTTGTAGATTAAAAGGGCTCCAACGAGTACAAACAGTTTGGCATTTGTTTCCAAAAAGTTCATCAAGGGCACGGCAGCCACAATAAAGATGAAAATAGTGCGAGTTCCCCATCCCATCAGCACAAACCCTCGATAACCGTGCTTCTCTAATTTTCTCGCACCGGCTAATTGAAACATGGTCATCAGGGGGGTAAAGGCAGCGATAACGCCCAGGATGGTAGAGGATGCTCCCAACGACTTGGCAAACAAAATGACGGGAGCTCCCATCATGATTTGGAATGAAAGGGCATTAAAAAATTGAAACCAGTGTGAGTTAAAAGCCCCGACAGGATAATTCAGAAACATTGGCTAATGATCTCGGCAACGTTTTAGTTTTTAGCTGATTGATAGGTGATGATAGTATGCCGATAAAATCGGTTCCGCGCGATCGCAAAAATGAGAAATAATAAATCTGAGCTTACTGCGCAGATAACGTACCGAAACCCTCCTGTACCAAATCCATAACTGTGCAATCCTGTTCCAAGTACGAAATTGACACCATACCAGGCCATTAAAACTGAAAGAAAACCCAGAATTGAGCCGACTGCCAGTCCAAATCCATTCCATTTACCGGCAATGCGACCATGGAGGACGATGAGGTAAATGAGCAGGGTGATCAATGCCCAGGTTTCTTTGGGGTCCCAATTCCAAAATCGCCCCCACGAATAATTGGCCCACACTCCCCCCAAAATCGTTCCACAAGCGAGCAAGAGGACTCCTACTTGGAGTACACGGTAGATGTAGCCATAGAGAAGATTGGGGGTGGTCTGGTTCCGCATGGTCTTTGCGAGAGCAATGTGAGCTATTGCCATTGCAAGAGCAAAAGCGGCGTAGCTTAGGGTAATAGTCAATACGTGAATAGTTAACCAGAAATTGCTTTGTAAAACCGCTGTGAGCGGATGGATCGCAGGACTGAGGATTACAGACTGGCTGTCAGCGAGAATTAGGGAGGCGGTAGCGACGGGAATAGCCCCCATAAGAAAAAATCGGCTTCGGTAAATCGATTCGAAAAGGAGAGCAAATAAAATGGTGCCAAAAGCAACCCAAATTATCGATTCATACATATTACTTACCGGGGGGCGCCCCGCAATCAGGACACGGCAAATAAAGCCGGTCACCTGTAGAAGGAGCCCAGTGAGGGTTAGAGACCAAACTACGATATAGGCACGGTGATCCTTGGGGAAAAGAAAGAATCCGGCAAACAAATATAGAATCCATGCCCAATGAAAAGGCCGCATCTTTTGGTAAAAAAGCTCCAGTGCTATTTTAGAGACCCCGGATTTATAATAGAGTGGAGCGCTTTCCAGCAGAGAGCTTTTTAACGCGGAGAGGGATGTTTCGAAAGCCTGTGAATTGCCAGAAGAATAGGCGGTTCGCAATTTTTCCAGCCGTGGATCGACTGGAGATAAAGCAGTCCATGAATTCCCGGCTGCGTCTGGCACTATTCGAACCAAAGAGCCGTTTGCCAGTGCGGCTAAAATTATCATCCGGCTTGCGACGTCCTCTGCGGCTTTGGCTGTATCTAACAGTTTCGCATCCGGATTGCGTTCTCGCGCCTCTTGCCCTTCCAAAATTTGGAGCTGTAGGCGAGCATTGTCACGCAGGGTTTCAAACGAAAATCGATCTTGGTTGGCGGGCAATCCACAGCTGCTTTTCAACTGTCTATTTTTCACCAAAACGAGAGGTAGCTGTTTCCAGTTTTGGGGGGTTAACCAGAGACTGGTAGTAATTTCCATCGCTGTGGCGGAAATGCCGTCAAGCGTTAGGGAGGAAGTTCCCGACATAGCAAGCAAAAATTCGTCAGCAAAAACAAGGAAGGGTTTTTTACGTCCCTGATCCTGAATAGGAAGTGATTCCAAGGACCGCAAGGAAAGGGTGGTTTGTATTTTAGCATTCGCCCGGCAGACGATTCCAAACACAAGGGTCAGGATTAAAAGAAGACGCATGATCATGATCGTTTCGGTGTAAAATAAAACATGACGGCAATACCAATACAGATACCCAAAGACCCTATCCATTTTAAGAGCCAACCTGGATCGTAAAGCACCTGGAGTGTAGTTTCCCGGAGGTCAGCGGGATTCCATTGGGCTTGAGAGAATTTGTAATTGAGACCCGTAAGAGATGCCCAACTCCCCCCCGGAAAGCTTGCAGGGTGATTCATTTTTGAGACGGCTTCTTTAAGAATGCTGTTTTTTTTATCCTGAAAGACAAGTTCTGAAATATAATTGGAAGGGGTGTCTGTACCCTCATAACGGGGTACTGTAAATTTGTTAAGCTTAACGGTGAAGGGCAAAGGTTGGATCTCGTATCCATAGATTAGACGTACAAATCCATCCCGGTGAAACAGTGTGGTGACTACACCGGGACCTATCCATTCCGAAGGACCCCGCGCACCATCCGGGCTTTGAAGGAATGCCTGAAATCCAGTGCTACCCGGCGCTTGTGAAATGGGCATGAGTCGCATTGCCAGAGAGGCTGAAGGTATAAAATCCAGAACCGTTGCCTTCCAGTCTGCCCATCCAGTGGCGAAGGAGGATCCTTTGACCAGCTGCCCCGTAGCATAGACGATTCCCCCACGGCTTAGCTGGTATTGTAAAGAGTGTTGTGGATCGGTTGAAGCCGGGGCGATTTCAAGCAGAGGTTGTTTTGTTCCGTCATGGCCTGGCCCGACAATACGAATCAACACGGCGGGG
>PSRL01000091.1 GCA_003176035.1 Verrucomicrobiota bacterium | reverse complement strand
GGGCTCCAAGTTGTGGAGGGGAAGACGTTTCGGTGGACCGGAAAGTATCTCTCCGACATGAATCGTCGGGAGACACTCTCTCTGGAACTCAATGTATTTGAAAATTTCAGTCCGATTTTGCCGGAACGCTACCGTTCCAGCCCCTTTGTTTTGTTAGGTAACATTGCTCCCGCTCTGCAGTTGCACGTCCTGGATCAGGTGCAGGCACCTCAATTTATCATAGCAAACACCATTGATTTCTGGATTGAGACGGCTCGGGAAGACTTTTTAAAGCTCCTAAAGCGAATCGATATGTTGATTCTCAATGAACATGAAGCTCAACTTCTCACTGGCGCAATCAATTTGATTCGCGCCGGTCGCTTGCTACGCGAATTGGGTCCCCGCTTCGTGGTAATTAACAAAGGAGAGCATGGATCGCTTCTTTTCGGAGAGAACGCCTTCTTTAGTTGTCCCGCCTTTCCTCTGGAGGAAGTGCAAGATCCTACTGGTGCGGGCGACAGCTTTGCTGGAGGTCTCATCGGCTATCTTGCTCATACTGGAAAAAGCGGTCCTCAGATTACTTTTGAGCACTTGCGGTCCGCCGTACTCTATGGAACGGTCTTGGCAAGCTTTAATCTCGAATCATTCAGCATGGATCGCTTTCAGATGCTCACTCACTCCGAAATAGAAGAACGTCTTCTCGCCTTTCGGCTCATGATTCAATGCAACTCGGCTCCAGCCGAAAGAGTTCGCCCCATTGTGTCGGCATCATCTCCAGTTCAGTCATCCGTTGTCCTCAGTATTTCTTAAGGGGCCTTGAATGGCGGTCAACCGGATTTTTCGGGAAAGTGTTGTAAAAATTCCTGGATGACCGTTCGCAAGGTTTCCAGACGGATGGGCTTGCTCAGATGCGCATTCATCCCTGCTCGAAGTGAGCGTTCTCTGTCTTCTTGTAAGGCATGGGCGGTAAGTGCGACAATCCAGACCCTATTGCCCTGCTCACGAATATGGCGTGTGGCTTCATAGCCATCCATCTCGGGCATTTGCACATCCATAAAAATCAAATCATATGTTCGTTCAGCCAGGCTTTCGAGACACGCTTTACCGGTATCCACCAAATCCGCTTGGATTTCAAAAAGAGAAAGCATGCGCAAAATCAGTTTCTGATTTACGGGGTTGTCTTCCGCAACAAGGACACTGACGTTTTTAACAGTGGGAAAAGAACGCCGTTCGGCGTTGACTTTGACAGGAGCCTCGATTTGCTCCGGTGTTTCGATCGCCTTCAGAAGAGCGCTGCGCAATTTTTCGAGTCTGACAGGCTTGGAGAGAACCAGCTTGTCTTTTTGCAAAGCTTGGACGTTTGCGTTTCGATCCACTGGAACCAAAAGGATCATTGGAACTTTGAGCGAGTTGGAAAATAGTTTTTCCAATAGAGGGAGAAAATTCTCATCCTCGATTTTTCGAGGCGTTAAGTCGACAATCACAGCTTTTATATTCTCGATGCCTACGACCCGAGAAGCGACTTCCTCCAGGGTTGAACAAGCCATCAACACCGCGCCCCAGAGTTGAAGTTGCCGTGAAATCACTTGACGTTTGATGACATTGTCCTCTAGCAGAATGATTTTTGCGCCGGCAAGAATCGGCTCCTTTCGGTTCATCGGTTCTCCGGAGGGAGGCGGTACTGCTCGAACGCTCAAGGAAAAAAGAAAACTCGATCCGGCTCCGGGTTTGGAACGCACCCATATTTTTCCTCCCATGCGGTGGATCAGTTTTCGACAAATTGCGAGACCAAGACCGGTGCCACCATATCGCCGAGTTGTGCTGGAATCCGCCTGGGAAAAAGGGTGGAAGAGCCGCGAAAGACTCTCTTCGGAGATTCCAATTCCAGTATCGCATACCTCAAAAATCAACTTCCAAAGGCCGTCACTGGGCTCAGCGCCAGAAGTTACCCGCACCACAATTTCTCCATGATGGGTGAACTTGACCGCATTCCCTATGAGATTCATTAGAATCTGACGCAGACGTACGGCATCGCTATAAATATACTCGGGAATTGAGGGAACCACGTCTTCCAACAGCTCGATACCCTTGGTTGCTGCCGCCTGTGCATGAACCTCCAGAACGTCCTCAATGCATTTTAAGACGGATGTGGGGCGGACCTCGAGCTCAAGCTTTTCCGATTCCATCTTGGAGAAATCCAAGATGTCGTTCAGCAAGTCTAAGAGAGTGTCGCCACTGGCATGGATCGCCTCCAAATATTCGATCTGCTGTGGATCGAGGTTGGTATGCAGGAGCAAATTGCTAAATCCAATGATAGAATGGAGCGGCGTACGAATTTCATGGCTCATCACAGCAAGAAATTCGCTGCGCGCTCGGTAAGCCGCTTCAGCGGATTCCTTCGCTTCAATTAACTCACGCTCTCCAAGTTTTCTTGCGGTTACGTCGGTCTGTATTGCCATAAAACCGGTCAACTGCCCATCCGGTTCACGTAGCGGCTGTATCTCCAGATCCAACCAAAATTGAGCTCCGGTTTTAGTGTAATTTAGGATTTCAGCCTTGCAACTCACCCCCTTTCTTAGACTCTCGGAAATTTTTTTTATGATTTCCGGGTCGGATTGAGGTCCCTGAAGAAAGCTACCGGGTTTGAGACCGTGAACCTCCTCATTATTATATCCTGTAAGCGTGCTAAAAGCCCTGTTTATCCATTCGATGCGGCCTTTGCTGTCCGCAATCACAATAGCATTGTCAGTGCGATTGACCACAAGAGCCATCCTGGCAAGCTCGTCCTCCACTCTCTTTCGCAAAGAGATATCCAATAAGATGCCATCGATCATCACAACAGCACCCTGCCGATCCAAAGTGCGCACCCCTCGATCTAATACCCACACATAGGAACCGGAGGCATGGCGAATTCGATATTCGCACTCAAAGACACCGTCATGTTTAGGAGTGTGAGCACTTGCTGAATAAAATTTTTCGCGATCTTTGGGATGGATTCTTTGCACCCATTCGTTGATGCAGCTTCCCACTTCCCAGCTATAATCTCCCAAGACTTCGTGAGTGTTCCCTTGCCAATCAATATGGTCGGCGAGAATATCTCGGTGATAAATAATCTGGCCTAGCGCACGGGTCAAAAGCTCATTGCTTCGCTCCACTTCAGAACGGGCTTGCTGTGCTCTTAATCGTAAAACTTCCGCTTGGTAAGATCGGGAACGAGTCTGCCAAATCACAATTCCCACGACTGCCGCAATGGTAAAGGCGATTCCCATGGCAAGATTTCCCGCCGAATGAACATCGTTGAGGCGTCGGAGGTAACCATCCAGCTCCATGTCCAATCCCACCGCACCCACCACGTCGCCTTGGGAATTATAGATTGGCGCTAAGGCTGTGATAAAAGCGCCCCAGGAACCGGAGTAGGGCTCGGAACTCACATAAATCCTGCCTTGCTTGACCGCTCTCAATTGGGCGGCATCTTCAGTCGCTGAGTTGCTCGCATAGGAATCCATGACTCGGGACGCCACTCTTGACCTGCGGAAACCCAGCTGGTCAGCCTGCGTTGCCGTATCTAGAATCAGGTGCAATTTCCCATCGCGAACTACCAAAGTGTACACGTAAGCAAGATCATCTAACCCCTGATGAAATCGCACGAGGGGCGCAATCGTAGCCTGATATTCCGCCGAGCCGGTTTGGTCAGGCGAAGTCAAGCGAGCCATCGCATCACCGTTCACCAATGTGGCCGCCGCAACAGCCAACCGCTCCAATTCTTCGTGGATGGCACGCGTTTGCGCTTTTACTGCCTCATGCGCAATTAGAAAACAGATCGTCCACGCACAAGCGAGTACAAGAAGGGCGATAAAAAGCCCTTCAATTGCAGCTCCGGCCTGTGGTGGAAACAGCCACTTGCTTTTTTCAGGAACGGATGCTTGCTTTTTTTCGGTGGGGGCGGAAGAAGCCACTCCTAACTATTACGCAAATTTTCATAAGCCGCCAGTTCTCTATTTTTAACAAAGATACAATTCTCCTCATTAAAACCTCTCTCCCCAAACCGAATCAGGGCCGGTGCGAGAGGCAATTATGGCATAGGATCAGGTCATTGTATGACCCCTCAAGACCTCCAAGTGTCTTCGCGATGCCGGGCCTCCCCAAGTAAAGTGCGGACCTCTTCATCAGAGGTCTGCGAAAAATCTTCATAGAACTGGCCAACGCCATAAAAAAATCTCGGCTTTGCAACGCAGATCACTTGGTCGGCTTCTCTGCCGACCTTTTCGCAAGCCTCAAAAGAGCCGACAGGGACCGCCACAACGCAACGTTCCACACCCAAACGCCTCATTGCCTGTACTGCCACGGACATAGTGGTCCCAGTTGCCAATCCATCATCCACCAAAATTATCGTCCGATCCCGAAGCCCTGCTATGAGAGGATGCCCCTCTCGATAGAGTTGTTCCCTCTGTTCTAATATGACCTGCTCCTGTTTGATCGCATTGCGAAGAGCTGTATTTGAATCGCTCAAACTAGAAGCAACTTCAGGGTTGATAACTTGGATGCCTCCGGAGGCAATTGCTCCCATAGCAAGCTCCTCATGTCCAGGAACCCCAAGCTTCCGAACCACAAAAACATCCAGAGGCAGCTTCAAAGCACCCGCAATTTCCGAGGCCACAGGAATCCCACCGCGTGCAAGTCCTAATACTATTGTCTTTGGCTTTTCAAAATGCTCTTTCAAATACTTCGCTAAAATGCGCCCCGCCTCCCGACGGTCCAAGTAAGGGAGCTTCGCGCTCATAATCTTGAGGGAGTGATGATTCTCATCTCAGTATGCTTAAACAAGAAGATCACATATTGCAATCCAGGATGCCATGTTTTTCTAATGCAGAAAAGTATACTAACTATTATAGCAATGTTATTTATGCATTATAAATCTCTATTTTATAATAACTATGCAAACTGATTATTTGGTTGTTTGGTCCTTAGAAATACCGCGCATTCGATTTTGCAGGAAATACTTGACTATATTTTAAAGCTCCCTCATATATCGGAGATGCGCGTGTGCCTTGTCCCCAGACTTCATGTTAGCCATAAACAATCCCAAAAATTTGTGAATTTAAGAGCCCACCAAAAAGAGCATGGAGGGCGGTGTGATCAAAGACTGCTGTGCAGGCCCAAGTACAAAGGAAGGAATGTAGAACCTCTCCCAAAACCTAGGGAGGCCGGCGCGAGAAGCAATTATGACAGAGGATCAGGAGCGAGATTGGTCAGGTATCCTCTGCGACACCTGATCAACTTAAGCGACACCATCCTATGGCATAAGGGCTCTCGCCCAGAGGGTTGCCGCTCTTTTGCAGCCAGGCTGTGTTCCCAAAGTGAGTCAATACCGTCCAAGGTATTCCCTCATTTTGGCGCCTCGCCTGGCTCCAACATTTCTGGCAACGCCGGTCTTCCTAATTTTGGGATAGGTTCTACACAGTCGGTAGCTGCCAACCGTGTCTGAAAAACTCCTGGCTGCGCCACCTCCACACTTTTTTGGATCGATGTTTCCGAGACGCTCACTGCCATGCTCAACCTTGTTTAAAAATAATGCAGATCCTCCTTGCACGTCTATTTCCGGCTTCCGTCATTTTTGTGTCAGCGCTTGCATATCAATTTCCAGCGTTATTTAACGGGATCGTTCCGCACATCACGAGTCTTTTGGTTGTGATTATGCTTTCAATGGCAATTACTGTTTCAGTGCATGATTTTTGTCGCGTTCTTGCTCACCCCACACCCCTTTTTGTTGGACTGGGGCTTCACTATCTGATCATGCCACTTGTCGCCTATCTGATTGCCACGCTACTCCAAATGCCACCTGATCTTACAGCAGGCATGATCCTTGTAGGTTGCGTTGCCAGCGGCACCGCATCTGTCGTGATGACTTATCTTGCCCAAGGCGACGTGGCACTTTCTCTGACGTTGAGCGCACTATCCGCTTTAGTTGGTGTTTTCATCACACCGTTATTGACTTGTCTGTATCTCGATGTCTCACGGGAAATCGCTATGGACGGAATGCTGATCGACATCAATCGATGGCATTGGCGACACTTTTCGCTGCAAATTGTTACGCTACCCATTGGAATAGGATTATTAACAAATCACTGTTTCGGTAGGAAAATACGGAATGTTCAACATTGGTTTTCCGTAATCTCAATGATTGCAATCCTGTTAGTGATTGCCGCCACGATGACCCTCACATCAAATGCTCAGAAAGTAACTGTTCCTCTGTTAGTAGTGGGGGTAATCCTACATAATATAATTGGCTTACTGGGCGGTTATTGGATCAGTAGATTACTTGGATTTGAGTGTGGCATCTGCCGAACGCTTTCGATCGAAGTGGGAATGCAAAATTCCGGACTCGCGGTTGCTCTTTGTAAGCTATATTTCACCCCTCTTATAGCTCCGGTTGCCGCTCTTGCAGGTTCGCTATTTTCAGTCTGGCATAATATATCCGGATCATTACTTGCAAATTTTTGGGCTCATCATCATCCTGCCCAAAACAAAAGGAAACTGGCTCTCACTAGGCGTCCTGATTTTACAAGAATTTCCTGACTCAGGACACTAGGTTCTATTCTTTTTTGTAGCCATGCTTGATATTATTACGCGCCTTTTCCCAGTTTGGGCAATTTTGATTTCTATTGTCGCATATTGCATTCCACAGGGGTTCGAAGGTATCACCCATTGGACAGCTTCGCTTCTTATGTTGATTATGTTTGCCATGGGAGTGACACTTTCAAGCTCTGATTTCAAGCGCGTCTTTTTTCAGCCTCTACCTGTCATTGCGGGTTTAGTGCTACAATATTCATTAATGCCTTTAATAGCGTGGCTATTATCCAGATTGCTACACATGCCGCAGGAACTGACCATTGGCATGATATTGGTTGGTTGCGCTTCGGGTGGTACCGCATCTAATCTAGTCACTTCTCTAGCGCGCGGCAACGTTGCCCTTTCGATCACTTTGACAGCTCTATCGACTCTAGTTGGCGTATTTGCGACACCATTACTGCTTCGTCTCTATGTTGATGCGAAAGTTACGGTTGATATGCATGGGATACTGAAAAGTATTTTCCAAATTGTAGTATTTCCTGTTGGAGCTGGGCTTGTATTCAATTACTTTTTTAATCGAAAAATGGATTCAATCAAACGAATCGCTCCGTTGGTTTCCATGTTTGCGATCTTATTTTTGATCTCAGGCCTTATTGCCGTCAATACAAAGACTATTTTATCGCTGGGCCCTTTAGTGGTGGCCGGTGTCGTTCTACATAATACTATTGGATTAATTGGCGGTTATTGGGGTGCTAAGCTGTTTAGATTCGATGAAGCTACCTGTCGGACACTTGCAATTGAAGTTGGAATGCAAAACTCGGGTTTTGCCGCAGCACTCGGCAAGTTGTACTTTATGCCACTTACCGCGCTTCCAGGCACGTTATTTTCAATTTGGCATAATGTTTCGGGATCGCTACTTGCAAGCTTCTGGATAAACCACCCTATTAGGACTGTGCCAAACGGTGGTGACGATCCATTACAGTCACGCCACAACCCCATTTAAGTCACTGAATTTTACACACCCGACAGCTGGTAGATTAGAAAACAATAACGACAAAGGTGTGATCATTTTAGAAGTGTTTCACTATCTTCGAAAATTCCCAAACATTTGTTATGATCGGCCATTCGGAATTGGAATGCAGGGTTCCTTTCTTTTTCTCTAGAGCATTTATTAATTAATAGTTGCACGTTATTGCCAGGTCCGGCGGCTGCCGGACCTGGAATAAAAAGGCCAACAACCTCATGGCAATTTCTTGCAACCAGTAATTTAGTTAAGTTAGTTAATAAACGCTCTAGCTTTTCAATGCAAAGCCATAATTTGTGGTACCTATCCTTGATAACACATAAAATTTGTTCGACAGAAATATTCTAACGTGTTTGATTTTTTAAATGAAGCAATTTGCGCATGAATTTTATTTGTTTCATACTGCCGAAATTTTAACCCATCGATAATACTCAATGAAAAATAGCCATTCTGATTCGAAAGAAATTCATCTGCGTCCCTACTCTTCTGTTGCCATGGATGGTCCGCATCGGGCACCAAACCGCTCAATGCTTTATCCGGTGGGATTTACAAAAAGTGATTTTTTGAAGCCCCAAATCGGGATCGCTTCAACGTGGAGCAGAGTCACACCCTGCAACATGCACATAGATCAACTTGCCAGAGAAGCCGCAGGTGCGGTGGATGCAGCTGGAGGAAAGTCTCTCATTTTCAATACCATTACAATTTCGGATGGTATTTCAATGGGGACGGAAGGGATGAAATATTCTCTGGTTTCTCGCGAAGTCATTGCCGATTCGATTGAAACCGTAGTTGGCTGTGAAAACCTGGATGGCTTTGTAGCAATTGGCGGCTGTGACAAGAATATGCCCGCTTGCGCCATGGCAATTGCCAGGATGAATCGCGCAGCGGTTTTTGTTTATGGCGGCACCATTCTTCCGGGCTGTTTGAATGGGAAGAAAGTGGATATCGTTTCGGTCTTTGAAGCGGTCGGTCAACATGCCGCTGGAACGATCAACGATGCCGAGTTGGATTCTGTGGAATCCTGTGCCATTCCAGGACCCGGATCGTGCGGAGGAATGTACAGCGCCAACACCATGGCATCCGCCATCGAGGCTATGGGTCTGAGCCTGCCGAACAGCTCCGCTCAAACAGCGATTTCCGAACACAAGAAAGAAGATTGCCGCAGAGCAAGCGAAGCCGTATTGGAAATGCTTCGACGCGGAATTCGCCCCTCAGACATTCTCTCTTTGGAGGCATTGGAAAATGCAATCACGGTGGTAATTGCCTTAGGCGGTTCCACTAACGCAGTTCTTCACTTACTGGCTATCGCCGATGCGGCCGGAATTAGGCTCACGATCGACGATTTCAATCGTATCGGGAAACGCGTCCCCGTACTGGCCGACCTTAAGCCAAGCGGTCGTTATCTCATGTCCGAACTTGTCGACATTGGCGGCATCATCCCATTGATGAGAGATCTTTTACATGCGGGTCTTTTACATGGAGATTGCCTGACGGTCACCGGCAAAACCCTCAAGGAGAACTTAGCACCGTTTAAAAGCTACCCGAAGGGACAAGAAATTGTGCGGCCGTTGGACAATCCTTTAAAAAAAGAGAGTCATCTGGTCATTTTGCGCGGCAACATCGCCCCCGAGGGGGCAGTGGCTAAGATCAGTGGCAAAGAAGGCGAAAAATTTTCCGGACCTGCACGCACATTCGATTCCGAAGAAAAGGCGCTTCAAGCTATTTTAGACGGCAAGATTCATAAAGGAGACGTCATTGTCATTCGCTATGAGGGTCCTAAAGGTGGGCCCGGAATGCGCGAAATGCTTTCTCCAACAAGCGCTGTGATGGGACGTGGTCTTGGCAAGGATGTGGCACTGATCACCGACGGACGATTTTCGGGCGGCACCCACGGATTCGTAGTGGGGCATATCACCCCGGAAGCTTTTGAAGGCGGCCCCCTCGCGGTCCTTCAAGACGGCGATCTCGTTACGATTGATGCGACCCAACGCGTGCTTTCCGTAGGAATTTCTGATAAAGAACTGGAGAGCCGACTTGCGGCATGGGAAAAACCGAGTCCCCGTTACAAACGGGGCGTATTAGCCAAATATGCTGCACTGGTAAACTCCGCTTCGGAGGGGGCGGTCACCGATGCTCAGTTATAACTTACAGCCTTAGCGGCTTTGTCGGAGAAAAATTAGCCGTTGTTCATTGCGGATTTGGGCCGTATACAAAAAGATTTTATTTGCGGCATCGCAAATGGAGAATTTATTTCTCCGATAGCAGGCGGATTGACCCTAATCGATTCGCTCCGGCCGGTCCTTTTAGGAATCAATGAAGCAACCCATTATCCGCGATTACCGATTTCACAAAGAAACTGGCAGAGCGAGCGCGATTCGAATTCAAAATGTTTCAAAGCATTTTGGTTCAACCGCAGCGCTGCTCAATGTGAATTTGGAAATCCGTCCGGGTGAGATCTTTTTCCTTTTAGGCCCAAGCGGCTGTGGCAAAACTACCCTGCTTCGCACTTTGGCCGGATTGGTCTTTCCGGACCAGGGTGAGATTTTTTTTGACGACAAGATCGTCACTCGATTACCTGCCTATCTCCGCAAGATTGGCATGGTCTTTCAAAACTATGCCCTTTGGCCCCATCTTTCCGTGCGGAAGAACATCTCATTTGGCTTAGAAGAATTAGGCATACCACGGATTCACAGAGAAGAACGAGTGGATGAAATGCTTCGGATCATGAGTCTTGAGGATCTGGGCAAACGGAATATCTCAGAACTTTCAGGGGGACAGCAACAACGCGTTGCCCTCGCTCGCGCTTTAGCCGTTGCTCCTCCCTGTCTTCTTTTGGATGAACCTCTCTCAAATCTGGATGCCCAATTGCGTGTCAAAATGCGCAGCGAATTGCGGTCCATTTGCCAGCAACAAAAGATCACAGCGATCCACGTCACCCACGATCAAAAGGAAGCACTCTCCGCAGCGGACCGGATGGCCATCATGGCTAATGGCGCCGTTTGCCAAATTGGCACTCCAAAAGAAATCTATCATCGCCCCATAAACTCCTTCGTTGCCGGATTTATCGGCGAAGCTAATTTGATTTCTGGAAAGGTAAGGGAATGTTCACAAAACAAAATTTCCGTTGAAACGGAGCTTGGCCTCCTCAATGCTGAAACTCCCCCCTCCCAATTTTTTGTTAACGAACTCTGTACTTTGTGCATCCGACCTGAAACGCTCCGAATTTGGATTCAGAAGGCCACCAATGGGGCAAACTTACTTGACAATAACGACAATTTGTTTTCCGGACAAATCGAAGCCGGCGTTTTTCTCGGTGAGAACATAGAATATCGTGTGCGCACAAAGATTGGGTACTTAAAGGTATTAGATTGGGCCGCTGCGGATATTTTGCGTCCGGGGCCGGTATTTCTTACTGTCGCTCCTCGAGACATTATCATCCTCAAGACATAAGAGAATTCGCTCTCGAGGTTGCGGTCAGCAATGAGCAATTTATCTCGTCTGTTAAAAATCAAAAACGGACGAGCTGTCCATGTCGCAAAATAAAATTCGGGTGTATTTTCCTTAACTTCCTTGCTGTTATGAAATTCAAAACATTCGAATGGGTTCAAGAACTAAAAGACACGGGATTTACATCAGAGAAAGCTGAGGG
>PSRL01000193.1 GCA_003176035.1 Verrucomicrobiota bacterium | reverse complement strand
TGAGGTGTAGATCAGATAGCCCAAATGCTCGGGCCTGACAGAGATGGCCAGATTGTCGCTGCGGTTGCCGAGCCAGTCCTCGTCGTCCAGGAGAATGACCGTTCCGGAAAATGCTGGAAGATCTCCAACGAGACCGCGTTCAGTTACCAACCATCGAGCTTTGCTGTCCTCGAGCATGTAATCAAGTCGCCCACGCGGGAACTGGGGATCCAGAGGCAAATATGCCGCCCCGGTTTTCACGATTCCCAGCAATGCCACAACGAGGTTTGAGGAGCGCTGGACGTACAGGCCGACCACGCATTCGGGCCCCGCTCCGTGCTTTTGCAACTCGCGGGCCAGCTGATTGGCACGCGCGTTCAGCTCTTGGAACGTTAGACGATTCTCGCCGGAGACCACTGCGACCGCATTTGGAGTCCGTTCGACCTGCGCTTCTATCAACTGCCCCAGGCCCAGGTTCTTGGGGTATTCCGCCGCAGTATCGTTCCAGTCATAAATGAGTTGCTTGTATTCGCTCCCAGTGAGCAATGAGAATTCGTCAAGCTTCTTGGCTGGATCGGATACGATCGCTTCCAACAGGCCCTGATAGTGCTTCAGCATCCGCATGCAGCGATCTTCGTCGAACAGGTCCGTGCTGTACTCCAATTCCAGGGAGAGATCGTCTCCATTGTCCGTAATAAAGAACAGCAGATCGAATTTAGATGTCCCGCTTTCCGACAGGAGCGATTCCACATCAAGCCCTTCCATGCCGATAAAGGACAATTGCTGCTCCCGATCCCGCCAGTTGATCATGACCTGGAAAAGCGGCCCGTAGTTAAGATTCCGCCCCCGCCGGAGTCTGTGAACAACCTGGTCGAAGGGGGCGGCGCGATGAACATAAAGATCCAGGACACCACTCTGCACACGAGCGAGAAGATCACGGAATCTCATATCCCCCGAGAGTCTGGTGCGCAATACGTGCGTGTGCAGGAGGAAGCCGATCACTGATTGCAATTCGAACTGATCGCGGTCGCCCAAAGGGACGCCCAAACAGATGTCATCGTTTCCCGTATAGCGATAAATCAATGTATCCAGCGCAGCGGAGAAGACAGTAAAAAGGCTGGTGTTTTCCAGGCGGCTCGTATTGCGGAGAGCTCCGGTCAGCTCACTACTCAGCTTCCAGCGGAGCCGTCTTCCCTTGTAGGACATGACCGCTGGACGAACCCGGTCCGCAGGTAACTCGAGGAGTTCGGGCGCTCCCCCAAGGTTGGTCTCCCAGAAACTGAGGTCCTCAGCTGTGCTCGGTTTGGCGAGCCTTTGTTGATGCCACGCTGCATAATCCCTGTTGTTTATCCGCAGATCAGGGAGAGTGGGTGTTTCACCGCGGAGAAATGAGCGGTAGAGGACAGAGAGCTCGCGCCAGATGATTCCTTCCGAAGACCAGTCGCACACAATGTGATGCATCATCAGGATGAGCACATGGTCCCGTGGGCTGAGGCGCAATACGGTCACGCGGATCCCCGGTTCGGCTTTGAGGTCGTAAAGAATCCGCGGCTCATCGATGAGCAGCCGATTGACTTCCGACTCGCGCTTTTCAGCAGGCAACCCGCTTAGATCTATCTGTTTGAATCGCAGCGGCCAATTGTTATGGGCGACAGCATGAGGAACATCGTCGATGATCCTGATCGTGGAGCGCAGAATCTCGTGTCGATCAACGATCGTGTCGAGTGCGCGCTGAAGCGCATCCACATTCAGATCGCCTCTGAGCCGAACCGCCTCAGATTCGTTGTATACCGGCACCTCCGGGTTCAACTGCTCCATGAACCAGATGCGCTGCTGAGCGGGGCTGAGCGGATATGGCCCTGTCGATTCCAGGTGGGCGATTGGCTGTTCTGCTGTCGACATGGACTGTTCCAGCAGAGACTGTTCCCAACTGGTCGAGTTCCCCCCGGAATGCTCTTCGCCACTTGCTGAACGCAGGCGCTGCCTGACGAGTTCAGCCTGACTATTGACGGTTCCGGCGGAAAAGAAGTCGGTGATCGACAAAATCACTGGCAACTTTCCGCGAAGCTTTGAAAGGCATCGGATTGCCGCCAGTGAATCGCCGCCTACCGCGAAGAAGTTGGCGTCAACGTCGACCTGGGATACCCCCATGGCATCCTGCCATGCAGCCGCTATGATCTCCTCGATGGTGGAGTCCGCGGGAGAGATTTGCCTCCCCGCATCGCCGCCGGCCACAGCTGACACTCGATCCACTCGGGAGGTTGCCGCGACAGCCGAGAGGATTTCGGGATCCAGCAGCCGGAGCCGCTGGACTTTCCCCGATGGGCCCTTCGGTAGTTCTTGAAGGAAATGAATTCGAGACGGAGTTTTGAAGTGCCCCAACCGAGTTTCGCAAAAGGCGAGCAACTCGGTTTCATCGGTATCCGACTCGGGCCGCCGGACAACAAAGGCAACAGCATCTTCGCCGAAATATGGATCCGGGACACCAACCGCGGCCGCTTCGAGAACTGCGGGATGAGATTCAAGAACCTCATCGATAGCTCGGGGAGCGATATTGACTCCGCCTTTGATGATGAGTTCCTTGGCCCGCCCTACTACGAAGAAAAACCCGTCTTCATCCTTGCGGGCAAGATCGCCGGTGTGCAACCATCCATCGCTGTCCACCACCGCGGCGGTGCCCTCCGGATCTTTGTAATACTCCTTCATCAGTCCTTCGCCACGCAGTAAGACCTCTCCCGGCTCTCCGGCCGGGACATCTGCTCCTTCGCGGTCAACGATCCGGGTCTCGAAACCCCACGGCAGCCCGGGCGATCCTATCTTGTTCTCTCCAGGAGGAACAGGATTGGAAAAGACATTCCCTCCTTCTGTCGAACCCATCGCCTGCAGAAGCGGCAATTTGAATTTCTCCACAAACTGCCGATGGAGTGACGGCGCCAGCGGAGCCGATGATGAGCGCAGGAACCGGATTCGCTGGAACGCCTCTTTGCGCCTGTCTTTGCCAGGATCATCCCAGTTCACCAGATCCAAAATGATGGTCGGAACCAGTGCTGACCAGCTAACCCGGTAGTGATCAATCCAATCCCAGAACTTGCTCACCACAAAGCGATGCGGCACAACGACAGAACCGCCGCTCAACAGCGTCGGAATCAGGGTCACGCATTCCGCGTTGATATGGTAGAGGGGCAACACAAGAAGCGAACGGTCCGCAGAGGAGAGTTGATGGGCTTCAATCGAATTACGTCCGTGAACAAGAATCGAGGCATGCGTATGGATCGCTCCCTTGGGCTTTCCGGTGCTGCCGGAGCTGTACATCAGCAGGCAGGGGTCGGTGGTCCCAAGAGGAGCCAGGTCTGAACCGGCTGGGCCAGTTGCAAAATCCGGCAATCGGGCCGCGTCCGCGTCCAAAACGATGACCCGTATATCCCGACGCACGCTCTCGAGCGCCTCCTTTAACAGGCCCTCGTATTGACCTTCAACGAAGACAACTTTGGCATCGCAGTGATCCACCATGTAGGACAACTGCGCCATCCCCGCCCGCACATTCAGGGGCACAGCGACGTAGCCACCATACATGCTGCCCAGGAACACGAGCGTATAGAGCAAGCCGTTATCCATCAGAAACGCGGCCTTGTCGCCCTTCTGCAGACCGGCATGGCGGAGCATCTCGGACAGGCGGATCGATTCCTCCCGAAGCTGCACGCAGCTGATGCTTGCTCCGGTTTCGGGACTGATCAGCAACACCCCTTCCGGCTCTTCCTGGGCCCTGGCGTCAATAGCTTCGCGTACATTCTCAATCTGCATGCCCGGCACCTCTTGTTTGTCCAGACCCCGGAGTATAGGTCCGCACCCATCTAACCCGAATGTGCGGCCTCACAGGATCTAAGTGCGAATTGAACTTGCGTTGCTGTGCGCTTTTCAGCGGGCACCAGTGCCAAAATATCCAGATCGAAGATCGCCTTTTTGCGATCGGCAAGCTCGATAAATCTCTCGTAAGCACGATCGAGATCAGCACCATCGAGCGCCACTCCTAGTTCCTGCAAACGATGAGCCAAGGCACGTCGGCCCGAGTGTTTACCCAGCACGATGGGATGATGGGGCACGCCAAAAAGTTCGGGCTTCATGATTTCGTAGGTGAGCGGGTTCGCCAGCATGCCGTGTTGATGGATGCCCGCCTCATGAGCGAAGGCATTGCGGCCCACCACAGACTTATTGGGCTGGGGTCCGAAACCCACCGTTTCTGCAAGCAATTGGCTGGCCGGGTAGAGATGATTGAGTTGAAGGGAGTGGGTATACGGAAACTGATCCTTGCGTACAAGCATCGCCGCAGCGACCTCTTCGAGAGCTGCATTTCCTGCCCGTTCGCCAATTCCATTGATCGTGCACTCGACCTGCTGAGCGCCGGCTGAGACCGCCGCCAGCGTATTAGCTACAGCCAGGCCGAGGTCATTATGGCAATGGGCAGAAAGCACGACTTGAGACGCTTGCGGAACCCGCGAGCGCACGACTTCAAACATGCGAGCGTACTCAGCAGGGATACAATAGCCCACCGTGTCAGGAAGATTGACAACGGTCGCTCCCGCATCGATCACCACGGCGACCATCTGGCAGAGAAAGTCTGGATCGGCACGCGTAGAATCCTCGGGCGAGAACTCCACCTCATCGACACAATCGCGAGCCAAACTAACGGAGGATGCGGCCCGTTCCAGTGCTTCGCTGCGCGTGATTCTTAGTTTGTATTGAAGGTGAAGATCCGAGCTGGCAAGAACAATGTGGATACGAGACCGCCGAGCTTGTTTCAGCGCCTGCGCCGCCGCTTCGACATCCTCTTTGCAGGATCGGGCCATCGAGGCTATGCACGGACCTCGGACCTCGCGGCTGATGCTACCGATCGCCCTGGAATCCCCATCAGATGCAATTGCAAAACCGGCTTCGATCACGTCAACCCCAAGTGCATCCAGGGCACGAGCCATCTGAAGCTTTTCCTGAACAGTCATACTGCAACCCGGAGACTGTTCGCCATCCCTTAATGTCGTGTCCAAAAACGACAGCGGACGCGATGTCATGAGTCGGCCACCTATTCTGAAACTCTCTTTACGAACCTTTCATTGCGGAATATGAGCCTCTCGCCCACCAGGCTGAGACGGATCGGAAACTTGAATTCAGGGCAAAGCTGTACCATGAGAGGTCCCTCTCTCTTTGTGGTCGTGCTCGTTTGGGCCAATCGCTGACATTAATAACAGCAATCGGCATACCAAAAGCTACCGAGCGACTAATCTTTTGCTCTTGGAGTCATTTCCCAGATAATGAACACTCGAATAAACTTCCAGCCAAATATGGAAACTTCTTTCCCGTATAAATAGAAAGAATCGTGCCATTGACTTTCCCTGCAAGTGGAAAGTCATTTCCACTCCTCAGCGTTGTAAACATTCTAAAGTTGACCACGTCCTGGATCGCGAAACACCGCTCGGCGAATCGTCAGATTCTCCACGATTCCTTCTTCGCGCTGTGCTCTTTCCGCAATTGACGCACTTCATCAAGCTCCCGTGTACCCAACCTCGAGTACTGGCGTTTCCGTAAGCAATGACGGTCTGGCTAAAGTGATCCCCGCCTTGCGGCAGATCTTCCCCGTCATGGAGCCCGCCTCACACTACTTCAGGCACCGATGATCTGCTGCATCGAGTGCCGCTTCCTGGCATGTCGAGCTTCCTCGTTTTGCGCATCCGATAACCCCGGTTGCGAAGATGCTTCTGACTCGAACTGGTACAGTTTCCCGGCTTTCGGGCACAGCTCAAAAGCGTAGCGTTCTGGGATTGCGCAATATTTAGAATCCGCACCCGTTCCGGCGACACGCGCTTTGATGCATATCCTGGGTTTCGATCTCGTACTCAAGTATCTCGACCACGACTCCCGTTTCATAGCCCTCGAGATCTTCGACGCGGATTGAACGCCCTCGGCCCTTAATGAAGCATGGTTTCGAAAAGCTCATCGTAGGCGGGATCTTTATTTCAAATTCAAGCAATTCTCCAACAGAAGGCTTCTCTTCTTCTCCCCCCACCCGTAGATACACGGCACGCGTGCTTATTTCCTTCGTAAACGCCCAAATCTCCCGGCCTCCGATAGTTGCCACTGCCGGTGCCTGAATGATGAAACGCGCGCTCGTCCGCCGGTCACATAGAGTTTCTTCAGGATCCTGCCGATTCATATGCACACCTTCAACCGGCGATCACAGTCCCGGGAAACGTCGCTCCGGCATAGCTAAGCGCTACCCAGCCAGGTTTGATGGCCTCCCAGGCAGGAGATCAGCGGGATTCGAAACAATGCCTTGCAATCGCAGTTCCATACCTGCCAGCGTGTTCTCAAGCCAGAATTGCTGCAGTATGAAGGGATTAACGCAATCGTTTGCGCACTGAGTGACGAATTCATTGATACTTGAA
>PSRL01000117.1 GCA_003176035.1 Verrucomicrobiota bacterium | reverse complement strand
AGCCCTGCGCTACTCGACCAACTGAGCAACATAGGCGCCGGATGCTTTTCAACCCTTTTTCAGGGGGTACTAGATAGTATTCACTATACTTTAGCAGTAGACTCCTTCCTCATAAATTTCGTCAAAACGTTATGTCCGTTTCAACTTTTCTATTTCTGCGGTGGCAAAGGATCAGCAGGAGGATTGTGCAGTAGCGCACCATCCTTCGGTTGTACTTGGATGAGCCGTGATCCCTTGGAATAAGTCCAGTAGGAAAATACCCAGCCGAAGAATACGCGGACCCGATTCTTAAAGCCTATCAGAAAGTAAAGGTGAACAAAAACCCAAGCAAGCCAGGCAAAAAGTCCGCCGAATTTTACTACATGAAGATCAGCCACAGCGGCATTTCGTCCAATGGTGGCCATGCTCCCCTTATCAAAATAATGAAATGGCTGTGTAGGCTCTCCTTTCAAAATCCGAATGATGTTTTCAGCGACATGATATCCGCCTTGCAAGGCTGCCGGAGATACGCCTGGCACAGGCGCTCCATTGGCACGTTTGGCAAACGCCATATCCCCCACCACAAAAACCTCGGGATGGCCGGGAATGCCGAGGTCCGGATTGACGACCACTCGTCCCTGGCGGTCAGTTTCCACACCCAGCTGTTTTCCCAAAGGTGATGCCACGTTTCCAGCCGCCCAAATCACTGTGCGTGTCGGGATGGGCACTCCATCCACTTCCACATAGTCTTCTGTTACCTTCGTGACTTTCGCATTCAAGCGAACGTCCACATGAAGCTGTCGGAGTTGTTGCAAGGCTTTTTCGGAAAGGCTCGGATCAAACACGGGCAAGACCCGTGGAGCCGCCTCAATTAAAATAACACGAGCATCCGCCGAATTGATGTGTCGGAAGTCCTTTTTTAACGTAAAGCGGGCTAACTCCGAAATGGCACCTGCCATTTCAACCCCAGTAGGTCCTCCTCCAACGATAATGAAGGTGGTCGCTTGTTTCCGCTCCTCAGGATCGGAAGCCTTCTCAGCTACCTCAAATGCGGCCAAAATCCTATGTCGAATACTAATGGCATCGTTCAAGGTCTTAAGACCAGGAGCATATTGCTCCCATTCATCCTTCCCAAAATAGGAATGGCGAGCGCCGCAAGCCAAGATCAGATAATCGTAGCGAAATGTCAGATCCGCCGTGACGACCAGTCGATCGGCTGTGTCAATTTTCATCACCTCATCCAGATAGACCTCCACATTGGCCTGGTCGCGCAAAATAGACCGGATGGGCTGGGCGATGTCAGCTGGCGCTAATCCTGAGGTTGCAACTTGATAGAGAAGCGGTTGGAAAAGGTGGTGATTGCTGCGATCGATCAAAACTACCCGCACCGGCGCCTTTTTCAAAGAACGAGCTGCCGCGAGCCCTGCAAATCCCCCCCCCACGATCACCACCACAGGTGTTTTTGATTTAGTCCCAGCTTCACTAATCTCAGTCATACTTCCCTAACTTACACAAAAGCCGCTTAAAATTTCATACACAAAATATCCATAAAATGTAACAAGCTCATAACAAGATTGTTATATGTATATCTTTTCAGTAACCTTCCAGTTTTCCGTATGATGCAGACCACTTTTGAACAGCCGGATGCTCCAACCCGTCACCTCGAGGACGTCCGGCAGGCCTCTCAAACCCTGGGAGAACGGTTAACTTTGAATATGGGGCCTTCTCATCCTTCGACCCATGGTGTCCTAAGAGTCCTGTTAGAACTGGATGGAGAAACGATCACCAAAGCCACTCTGGATATCGGTTACCTCCATCGAGGTGACGAGAAAATCGCCGAAAACATGCAGTATAATCAGTTCGTTCCATATACAGATCGTCTGGATTATTTAGCCCCTCTGTCAAACAACGTGGCTTACGCTTTAGCGGTCGAAAAACTCATGGGCTGGGAGCTTCCTCCGCGTGGAAAGGCCCTGCGTGTCCTTTGTTGTGAATTGGCTCGGATTTCCTCACATTTATTGGGAATTGGGGCCTATGCCATGGACATTGGCGCCGTAACAATTTTTCTCTTTACCTTCACGGAGCGCGAAAAAATCTACAACTTAATTGAACTTTTAACCGGTGCGCGGTTTACCACGAGTTATACCCGTATTGGCGGTCAAGTCAGAGACTTACCGGAGGGATTTGCCGAGAAGGTGGAGGGGTTTGTGACTTCTTTTTTGCCTGCTCTCACGGAGGTGGATCGTCTTTTGACTAGGAACCGGATTTTTATGGATCGGACCAAGGACATTGGTGTGATTTCCCGCGAAGACGCCATTGCCTACGGCCTCTCAGGTCCTAATCTTCGCGGCTCCGGCATTGATCATGATCTTCGCAGACGTCATCCATACCTTGATTATGACCGCTATGACTTCGAAATCCCGGTGGGCACGGTCGGCGACTGCTTTGATCGCTATCTTGTACGTATGGAGGAAATGCGACAAAGCTGTCGGATTTTACAACAGCTGATGGCAAATTTCCCGGAAGGCGAAATCAATTACATTGACCCAAAAAACATGCTTCCCCCCAAGAAAGCCGTGCTCACCAAAATGGAGGAGCTGATTCACCATTTTATTCTGGTTACGGAAGGGATCGATGCTCCGCCGGGTGAAATTTATTGCGCTGCCGAAAATCCCAAGGGAGAGCTCGGTTTTTATATCTATAGCCGCGGAGGAGGGGTTCCCTATCGGCTTAAAATTCGGGCACCTTCTTTTGCAAACCTCAGCATCCTTAATAAACTCCTTCCAAATCATATGGTTAGCGATGTCGTGAGTATTTTGGGAAGCATTGATTTTGTTATGGGAGAGTGTGATCGGTAAGCCTGGGAGTGGTTTTGCCGGATAAACGACCCTGCATCGGGTGTGAAGAACTGTTGACATGCCGGGGGCTCGATATCATTTTTTCTGACCGTGCACCGCTTTTATCTTCGGGAAGGAACCCTTTATTGCGAGGAGCAAGATTTATTCGAGCTGGCGGCCCAGTATGGCACCCCGCTCTATGTTTACTCGGCATCGACGATTCGGGACAATTTCCGACGTTTAGAGGCTGCTTTCTCTCCTTTAAACCATCTGATTTGTTACGCGGTAAAAGCCAATTCCAATTTGTCTCTCTTGCATTCGTTGGCCAAATTGGGATCGGGCTTCGATATCGTTTCCGGCGGCGAGCTTTACCGAGTTCTCCAGGCGGGAGGGCAAGCTGACCGCTGCGTTTTCGCCGGAGTTGGAAAAACCCGCCAAGAAATTCAGTACGCTATTGAACAGGGCGTTTATTGCTTCAATGTCGAGTGTGAAGGGGAGCTGGAGACGATTAATGAAATCGCAGGCACCCTTGGGAAAAAAGCTCCTATTGCCATTCGCATCAATCCGGATGTGGATGCACGCACTCACCGTTATATTTCCACGGGGAAGACTCATAATAAATTTGGCATTGGTTTAGATCGTGCGGGAGAAATCTACAGCTATGCCGCGCGTCTTCCAAATCTTCAAATTCGAGGTATCCAAACCCATATTGGGTCTCAAGTCCTGAGCATACAGCCATTTCTTGAAGCAATCCAAAAACTACTGCCATTCGTAAAGCAGCTTAAGGAAGACTCCTCGATCGAGTTTTTTAGTGTCGGCGGAGGGGTGGGTATCGTCTATGCGGAGGCTTTGGAAAGCGGCTCCCCCGAATGGTGGCAAAAAACGCATCCCACACCGATTACGTTCGAAGAGTATGCCGCGGAACTCCTTCCTCTCCTTGCCCCTCTGGGCTTAAAGATCCTTTTTGAACCCGGCCGCAGTATCATTGGGAATGCGGGTGTTCTTATCACACAGGTCGTTCAAATTAAAAAAAACCCTGCAAAGCGCTTTGTGATTGTCGATTCGGGCATGAACGATCTCATCCGGCCGGCTCTTTATGAAGCATTTCACCAGGTTGTTCCGCTCAAACCCACGCCCCCTCACCCCGGCGATCTCGCCGATTTGGTAGGTCCGGTGTGCGAGAGTGGAGACTTTTTTTTGCAAGATGCGAAGCTTCCGGACCTCAAACCCGGCGATTATCTTGCTCTAATGAGTGCGGGCGCATACGGATTTGTAATGTCCTCTCATTATAACTCACGGCCCCTCGCGGCGGAAGTTTTGGTAGATGGCTCCCGATCATTTCTTATCCGGGAACGAGAAAGCTGGAAGGATCTAATTCGTGCTGAATCAGCTTTATTGGCGCAATTCCAATAGGCGACGAATCGTTTCCTCGATGAGGTTGTTAGGGCAACTGGCGCCGGCTGTAATTCCTACGTTGAGGAAGGAAAAGTTCGGGAGCCAGCCTCTTGTCTCTATTTCCCGCTTTAAAATCACGTCAAAATGACGGATCAGATTTTCGGATTCCAGACACTGGCTGTTGCGAATGAAATAGGTGGGAACCTCCGCTCCTCCAATTTCCGCAAGGTGAGTCGTGTTAGAGCTATTGTAGCCTCCGATAACCAGGAGAAAATTTAAGCGGTGGGAGCGAAGCAAAGTAAAAAGGGCGTCCTGACGCTCTTGAGTGGCGCCGCAGATGGTATCGAAACAGCGGAAGTTTTCTTCGGAGCCGTGGTCACGATCTGAGATGGCTGTCCGAAGTCGACGTTGCACTTCTTCGGTTTCGCCACGCAGCATGGTGGTTTGATTAGCCACACCAATTTTCTTCAAATGAAGATCGGGATGAAAGCCAGGTGAATAAGCTTGAGCGGGAAAATGTCTCAGAAAAGTATCCGGATCGCCTCCGTTTCGGATATAATCACAGACCAGATCGGTATCCTGGGTGTTCAGTACAACCAGATAGTGGCCTGTTCCATTTCCCAGAGCGCGTGATGCCGTAGCACGAGTTTCCTCATGTAATGCTTTTCCATGGATAATCGAGGTAACGCTTTCGAACGCATTCTGCCGAACCCGCTTCCAAACACTCATCACATCTCCACAAGTGGTGTCCACGATCTTACAGCGCAGCTGCCTGATTTTATTCACCACTGCAATCTCAGCGCCAAATGCCGGAACTATGACTATGTCATCTTCCTGTAACACGCTCAAATCTGGCTCTCTTCCTAAACCGAAAAGGTTGTGAATTCCGAGCATTTCAATTTGATGTATGACTTCGGGATTGTGGATGATCTCTCCTAAAATAAAGATTCGACGCTTTGGAAAAACATTCCGAGCCGCATAGGCAAGGTCAATGGCCCTTTCAACACCGTAACAGAAACCAAACTCTTTGGCTAAATGAATGGCTAGGGTTTCTGTACAAAGTGATCCACCGGCCAGGCGAATCTCCTCCACTAGCGAACTACGATAGTGACTCTCCACTTGCGTCTGGACGCGCGCCATCACTTCCGGCGTCCGTAAGTTCAGACGCGGCGTAGCAGCAGCGGAACTGATACTTTGAGCCATAGTTGCGCAGGATATACTCAGCCAACCCCTATTCGCTACTCAAATGTGGCGACTTTAGGGTCTTAAACCACTCGGGAGAGATCAAAAGGGCCTTCGGAGGGTCCGGCAGGAGATAATCCCTGGGCCGGACATGCTTTGCAGCATAAAGTAGGTCTTCCGGCTGGGTCTCGGCAATGATCACGGGCGTACCAATTCGGGTAAGAGCATAAAAATTCGGAGCTACATTGTGGTGCAACCTAATACATCCATGTGTGCGGGGCACCGGCCAAACGTCACCTTCATGAAAGCCGTAGCCTGGCGCAAAGCCCACCCAATAAGGCATCGGGAATCCCACATAGCGCCAGCCCGAGCCGGCGGGAGGTTTTACAGCGGGGGCCGCTACAATTTCGTTTCCCCGAGCAAAAAATCCATAGCTCCCCGAACGTTTATGGGCAATTTTTTCGGTGACTACAAACCGCCCCTTCGGAGTAGGCTTGTTCGGAAGCCCTATCGAGCAAGCCGTCACCAGGAGAGGCTTCGCCCCC
>PSRL01000053.1 GCA_003176035.1 Verrucomicrobiota bacterium | reverse complement strand
AGCCCTGCGCTACTCGACCAACTGAGCAACATAGGCGCCGGATGCTTTTCAACCCTTTTTCAGGGGGTACTATGTACCTCTTGTTAAGAGGTTAACTCTCTGCCTTTTCAGAGGCGGATTTTTCTTTTTCCTGATTTTTTACAGCCTTTTCAGAGTTTTCGCCTCTGGGAGCATCCACCCATTCCAGATATGCCATGGGAGCTGCATCGCTAGGTCGCCTACCTAGTTTGATAATCCGAGTATACCCTCCGTTACGATCCGCCGCGCGTGGGGCAATTTCTTCAAAAAGCTTTTTTACGGCATCCTTCTGCTTTAAGCGACGCGAAGCTTGCCTGCGAGCTGCAAGGGTTCCTTTTTTACCCAGTGTGAGTGCTTTTTCCGCAAGCGGCCGGACAGCCTTTGCTTTTGCGAGAGTTGTCTTGATTCGCTCATGCTGAATGAGGCTGCAAATTTGGTTGGCCAACAGAGAGTCACGGTGGGCGGTGGTTCGGCCCAATTTTAAGGTTTTTTTTCTGTGTCGCATATTCGATTAAAAATATTAAAGCAGGTCACTCGGAATTTCGATGAGTCCGGAATCAAATTTTGTTCCGAGGCTGAGGCCGAGCTGAGAAAGTTTATCTTTGATTTCATTCAGGGATTTTTTGCCGAAGTTGCGGTATTTGAGCATTTCGGCTTCCGATTTCATGGCGAGCTGACCCACGGTGGTGATATTGGCGTTGTTCAAGCAATTTGCAGCACGTACGGAAAGTTCGATTTCATTTACGCTCATGTTGAGCAACTTTTTTAGACGTGTGTTTTCCTGACTGACCTCCTGGGGAGTCTCGTCGAATTCGATTTGATTATCGTCATAATTGACAAAAACATCCAAATGGTGACGCAGGATTGCAGAAGCGTGAAGGAGGGCTTCATTTGGATTCATCCGGCCATCGGTCCAAATTTCGAGAATGAGTTTATCGTAGTCCGTGCGTTGGCCAACACGGGTATTTTCAACAGCGTATTTAACTCGGGCGACCGGCGAAAAGGTAGAATCAATAGCAATTACTCCAATAGGCTGGTCAGGACGTTTATTTTCGTCGCCCGTCGCAAAACCTCTTCCCACAGTGACTTCCAAATCTGCTTCAAATTTTTGTTTCTTATCGAGAGTGCAAATGTGTTGATCCGTATTAAGGACTTCACATTGCTGAGTGGTTTGAATGTCCGCTGCCGTAATAGGACCCTCTTTATTAACGGAAATGGTCAGGGTACGCATCTCATGATCACGAGCCTTAAATTTGACTCGTTTGAGGTTTAAAATAATATCCACCACATCTTCCACAACCCCTGGCAAGCTGGTAAATTCGTGAGGAGCGCCTTCAATTCTCACTGAGGTGATGGCAGCTCCTTCCAAGGATGAGAGGAGAACCCGACGCAAGGAATTGCCGATTGTGTGGCCATATCCTGCTTCAAATGGTTCCGCTATGAACTTGCCATAGGTTTCCGTTGCTGTTTCTTCGTCTCGGACGAGATTTTTGGGCATTTCGAAACGCCCCAATTGAGTAGCCATAAGTGAGAATAATGTTTCCGGGTTCCCCCCGGCGCGAAGGAGAAGCATCGAAAAACGCTTATCCCGGGGACCAACGGAATTATAATTTCATAAATCGCGCAAGCAGGTACGATATCTGGTTTTGTTCTGATGTCAAGCCAGTTTTGCTATTTTTTTGAAAACCTGTACCTGGACTCCAAACAACGGAAATTCTCTTTCCTCTCAAGTTCCATAGCGAAGCTCCTGGAATGAGTATGGTTAGCTTTATGCAAGGAGTTGCCGCAGTACGAACGGAAGAATTCCGCCATGTCGATAATAATCAACTTCTATTGGGGTGTCGATCCGGACCTTTACTTCCACTGATTGTGCCGGACCCTCCTTACGCTTTATCTGCAGCGGAAGATTTTGTCCGGGACGCACATTCCCATCCAAGCCCAAAATACTAAATTGCTCAGTCCCATCGAGTTTTAGGGTCTGGGCTGTAACGCCCTCCGGGAACTGCAAAGGCAATACTCCCATTCCAACTAGATTGGATCGGTGGATGCGTTCGTAACTGGCTGCGATCACGGCTCTGACGCCTAACAGTCGCGTCCCTTTGGCAGCCCAATCCCGACTGCTGCCCGTGCCGTATTCCTGTCCCGCAATAATCACAAGGGGCGTGCCTTCTTTTTTATAGGCCATGGCCGCATCGTAAATCGATTCCTGCTTTCCTTCGGGATATTTAATAGTCACTCCTCCTTCGACACCCGGAAGCATTAGGTTTTTAATACGAACATTCGCAAAAGTGCCCCTCGTCATGATCCGGTCATTACCGCGTCGGCTTCCATAACTATTAAAGTCCGCAGGCGAAACTCCATTTTCTACTAAATATTTACCTGCGGGGGAAGAAGCCTTGATGGCGCCTGCCGGAGAAATATGATCAGTCGTAACCGAATCGCCGAAAATTCCTAGAGCACGGGCGTCTCGGATTTCTGAAATTGTGCCGGGTTCCATCGAAAAATTTTCGAAGAAAGGCGGTTCTTGAATGTAGGTGCTTTGGGGATCCCATTGATACACTTCGCCAAGGGAACTCTCAATCTCGTTCCATTTTGGATTTTGCGAAGCAAAATCCGTATACAACTTACGAAAGACAGCCGGATTTAATGTACTAAGCTCTTTCTTTATTTCCTCGCCGGAAGGCCACAGATCCTTAAGGTAAACATTTGTTCCGTCTTTATCTTTTCCAATTGGCTCCTGGGTCAGGTCAATATCGATGCGTCCAGCGAGTGCAAAGGCGACAACAAGCGGTGGCGACATGAGGAAATTCGCTCGGATGCTCTGGTGGATTCGCGCTTCGAAATTCCGATTTCCGGAAAGAACGGAAGCGGTTATCAGATCATTGGTGTTGATAGCATTTTCGATTTCAGGATTTAATGGTCCTGAATTGCCGATGCACGTTGTGCATCCGTAACCAACGATATTAAATCCTAATTGGTCTAAGTAGGTTTGTAAGCCCGTTCGTTCCAAATAGTCCTTTACAACTCGTGAGCCGGGCGCCAATGAAGTTTTGACTGAAGGGTCAATACGCATTCCACGAAGGGCAGCTTTCTTAGCCAGAATACCGGCACCTAGCATTACGCTTGGGTTGCTAGTGTTTGTACAGCTAGTGATGGCAGCGATCAGGACGCTTCCATGTCTCAATTGGCTATGAGATTCCGGAAATGCGGAAGATGGCAGTTTTTCAGCGGAATCCGGAGTGGGATGATCATCTACCATTTCCAGATCATTTTTGGGGCCATTCAAACGTCTCTGAACCTTATATTGGGCTACCCGAGCCAGTTCCTGTTCGTTTTTCCCATATCCACCTTCCGAAATCGGCTGAATCAGTAATGTCTGAAAGGTATCTTTAAGCTTAGAGAGGGCGATATGATCTTGAGGACGTTTGGGGCCCGCTACACTAGGCTCAATGGAGCTAAGATCCAGGCTGACATCAACGCTATAATCCAGATCCCCTCGGTCCGGCATACCAAACATTTTCTGCGCTTTAAAATAATTTTCGAAGGCAGCAGTCTGAGCTTCGGTACGGCCTGTCGCCCTGAGATACGCGATTGATTCTGCATCGACTGGAAAAAAGGCCATTGTTGCTCCGTATTCAGGAGCCATGTTTGCAATAGTTGCTCGATCTGGCAAAGAAAGCGAAGCCGCCCCCTTACCATAGAATTCAACAAATTTTCCGACAACTTTCGCAGCTCGCAGCATCTGGGTAACGTGCAAGGCTAAGTCCGTCGCAGTGATCCCCTCTTTTAACTGTCCGGTAAGATGAACTCCGACAACTTCGGGGGTTAGGAAATAAACCGGTTGCCCGAGCATTCCCGCCTCCGCTTCAATTCCGCCAACTCCCCAACCAACCACTCCGAGACCATTGATCATCGTGGTGTGCGAATCAGTGCCCACAAGGGTGTCCGGATAGAAGACTTCTCCTTCTTTTGTGGAGGAACTGAGGACGCCTTTTGCCAAATATTCCAGGTTGACCTGATGAACAATGCCGATACCGGGTGGAACGACACCAAAGGTTTTAAATGCTTGCTGTCCCCATTTCAATGCTTGGTAGCGTTCGCGGTTCCGCTTGAACTCCATGTCCAAATTCTGCTGCAACGCCTGAGGGGTCCCGTAGAAATCGACTTGTACGGAGTGATCCACCACCAAATCTACCGGTACCAATGGTTCAATCAATTTAGGATCGCGCTGGGCTCGCTGTACCGTACTTCTCATTGCCGCCAGATCAACGAGAAGCGGAACTCCCGTGAAATCTTGGAGGACAATGCGAGCTACAACAAAAGGGACTTCCGCCGGTGCGGGAGATTTTGCATTCCAATTGGCCAAGGTCTTGACGTCATCTTCGGAGACCTTTCGGCCATCACAGTTCCGCAAGAGAGATTCCAAAACAATGCGGATACTGATCGGCAGCCGCGAAATCTTGCCTACACCGCGCTTTTCCAAAGCAGGTAAGGAGTAAAAAAGCCCCTCACGTCCTTGGCCAACATCGAATTTTTCCAGGGTTTGAAACGGATCTCTCATATGACTCACTGAACTTACGTTTAGATGACTTCTGATGGAAGAAGCTATTTCATGATAAAATAACCGACCGCCTGCAACTCGCAACGGAATTTTTACAGTTACAAGCTCTGCCTTTCCTCCCCCTCTTGCTCCGTCGCGTACTACGGTCAGCGAGCGGCTTCTAATTCAGACAATTTTGCTTGGATTTTAGCAAAATCAGGCACCTGCTGGGGATCATCATGAGATTCAGCATAACGGATCATTCCCTGCCGATCGATAAGAAAGGCTGCGCGCTTGGCTACCCCACTAAGACCAAGCCCGACCTCAGGAAGAAAGTTTTCGTACGCCACACCGTAGGCTCGGGCTACTGCGTGATCGTAGTCACTCAATAGCGGGATTCCGATTCGATTTTTCTGAGCCCACGCCTCCTGGGCAAAAGGACTATCGCCACTGATCCCATAAACTACCGCATTTAACGATGCATATGCGGTAAGGCCTTGTGTGACATCACAAAATTCCTTAGTACAAACTTCTGTAAATGCCAACGGAATAAAAAGGAGAAGGACGTTGGAACGATCACGATGCTCGGAAAGTGAAATTCGTTTCAATCCCTCCGCGCTCTTGCTGCTCAAAGTGAAATCCGGCGCGAGGCTGTCGATGGAGAGTGCCATAATCGGGCTTCTTAACCCCTTGCCAGTTTTACCGTCAAGACATATCGATGCACACGCACAAAATAGAAAACCAAAACCGGTAAAATTTTGGGTGCGCTATTGCTTAGGGAGAGCGCAACAAAGGAACAAGCACGAATGTTTTTTATGGTAGTGCGACTATGGCATCAATTTCGACATCCATATTTAAAAGCGTCGCTCCGATTGTTGTCCGGGCCGGCTTGTGAAGAGCAAAAAATTTTGAATAAACGGTATTCATTTCTTGAAACGTTTCAGAAGTGAGAGGCTGTAAGTAAACACCGCAACGCACGATATCTTTAACCTCAGCACCGGCTGCCTCCACGATGCGCCGAACGGATTGGAGCGCTAACTCTGTCTGCTCCCCTATACTCCCCCGCACTAGATTTTTAGCTTCAGGATGATACGGACCTTGGCCGGAGATGTAGAGAAATTTTCCTTCCGCGACAACTCCCAGAGAATAGGGCCCTACCGCCGGAGCTCCATGAGAAACTTCAGTCAATCTTTGCGTAATCATTGATGAAAAAATATTCTGCATTTTCTATTTTTTCACGCAAAAGAACCACTGGAGTTCAAAATTGTTTTTACAGCGGAGCCTATTTGGGAGAAATTGCCGGACTTCTCCTTCAATTGCCTCGTGGTGTAACGGTAGCACCGCAGATTCTGGATCTGCTTGTCATGGTTCGAATCCATGCGAGGCAGCCA
>PSRL01000046.1 GCA_003176035.1 Verrucomicrobiota bacterium | reverse complement strand
CGCTACTCGACCAACTGAGCAACATAGGCGCCGGATGCTTTTCAACCCTTTTTCAGGGGGTACTAGCTAGTCGACGACTGAGCAACGCAGGCGCCGGATGCTTTTCAGCCTTTTCTCAGGGTATACTATCACTACTTCGTTAAATGGACAGACATTGCCGGATTTTCTGTTTTTTGCCCTGAAGCCCCGGGAAACGATACAAATTTGTGGCATTTTGACCCAATTGCCCGATTTTTATTTAACGAAGTAGTGCTATTTAAAATGTCGGGCTAAACGAACTTGATTGACATAGTAGCCCAGCGGCTGTGATTTCCACCAATCGCCCTGGTAACCTTCACTCCTTGTGGTAAAGTCGTATTTGTCCAACGAGGCCCGTAGGTAGGTCGGGGGGCCGCTAGGAAAGGGATTTGAGGCAAGCAAAGCCAAAACCGAGGGAGAGCCCCGAAGCAATTGCACCATAAACGAACCGAACCATGGGTTCTGTTCCACCCTCCCTAGGGCCGCAAACCACATCATCCAATCCAACCGTGGCATATAGGGGGCGATCCAAGGTGGCGGCTGGGAAAGTGCCCCGGGTTTGTATCGAAATGTATAAGCTTTCCACAAAAATCCATCTTTACTTCCTTCGAGGTGAATTTCATGGCGGCTAGTCGTCATTTGGACAAACAGACCATAGCCATTGCTCAATTGGAACGGCCGTAAAGCACTATAGGCTGGAAAAACTGCCTGACAAATTCCCCCCATCCAATTCATGGAACCTAAGCCTAAAATTATCAGCGCCCCGCATGCTGCGACAAGAACGGGTTGTGGCAATGACAAACTACTTCCGCCCCTGAGGGCACGCCGAATCCCGATGGGCCACCAACGATCTTCAATGGCTGCAATGCAGAGCAAGATGCTCAGAAAATTGAAGAATCCATAATTGCCAGTCGCAGCGATGGCGATTTGGAGTACGGCAATTCCTATCGCCGCAATTAATCTGAACCGACCCGGCGCAAAAAGGAGGAATGGAAGAAAGACTTCCGCTAAGAACATGAGACCAACGCTGAAATGCTGAAACCAATCGGGTAATTGATAGGCATACCAGGCAAGCGGGGTGGGAAGGGGTTGCGTCAGATAGTGGTACTTCAGAGCGGTGAAATCTCGCCACTCTTTGCTGCCGTGCAGCCATTTCGTCATCCCAGAGGCAAACATCAGCCGAAATAGGAGCCAAAGAACGAGAAAGTGGGCAATCCGTGAGGGCTTACCCGCTCTCCAGCCAGTCCATATCTTCCATGAGGCTCCAAGGGCAGCTACAACCCCTGCTTCCAATAATAGGCTATCCCATTGAAAAAGATAAAAGATTTGGCCGGCTGTGCATAGCGACACATAGAGCACGTAGAGACTCAGAAATATCGGCGCTTCCCAAAAGCCGCACAAAGCGAAAAGGGACAATAGAGCTCCTATTCCGCAAAGCAGGCTGAGCGAAGTGTCCCCGGCTCCTAACCACCAACAGAGAGAGGGCGCAATTCGGACTGCTTCCGGCATCTGTCCAACCTCATCGAAAAATCGAGATGCGGGTAAAATGCCCTCGCTTCCTACAAGTCCCGGAAACTGAATCCAATAAGAGAGAAATGCGAGAAAAAAAATCAGCGCCAGCCCCTTAATAAAAAGTCGCATTCCGACGGAAAACTCAGCCGGATTCAATTCGTTTCCAAAGGTCCACTGAGTTAATAAAGAAAAAAACGACCGATGCCGCGCCACAATTTGATAGAGACATTCGCTAACGGCCGCAAAAATAGAAACGTGATCGTAAAGATACGCCAGCAACTTCCACTGAGATTTTCCCCAGGCTAGTGCATGAAATACCGCATCCGCTCCCTGTTTCCTTTGCTTTCCTTTTTCAAAGTATTGGATGGACTGCGCAAACTCGCGATCCGAAACCTCCGGATATCTCCAAGCCACTGTTTGATACGACTCGTACCGGACACGATCGCCAGTGACCCTTTGCCAGCAACCCACCCATTGTCGGCAGAAATGGCAGTCCCCATCAAAAACTAACAAAGGCGTATCGAGGGGCTGCGAAGGCATGGCAGAATTTTCGAAATTTTGAATGTCTTTTATATATCAAACACGGCTTCACTAAACCAGCTTGGAAACATTCCCGTCGTTTTTAGAAAATCGGCGGTTCTGCACTTTTGCAAGCTCTAGAGGTAAAAGTGTGAATCCGTCAGCCAATAGGTGCCTTTTTTTTACAATATCAGTGAATAACATATTGTAGAGTATGCTGTTATATTAACAATGACAACTCCGCAACGTATTCGGTTTGAGAAGATTTGATTTTTCATTTCAAAATCAGTCCTCAGCCTCCCATTTAAAAATGGAAGATTTTCACACAAAATAAGTGCAAGTAGGCTTTTAATGGCCTATTGACAGAGTCTCACATGGACTGGAAAGATCGCTTGGAAAAGCGGATAGGCTGGATTGCCATCCCAGGTCTCATCCGTTACGTAGCAGCTGCCAATCTGCTGGTATTTATTCTGGAAAAACTCGTACCTAACTATGTCGGTTATCTTGAGCTTGACCGCGTAGCAATTCTTCATGGTGAAATTTGGCGCCTGATCAGCTGGATATTTGTACCACAGACATCGAACTATTTCTGGATTCTCTTTGCTGTATTATGGCTTTGGTTTTTAGGCGATTTTTTGGAGTCGGCTTGGGGAACATTTCGATCGAACGTTTTTTTCTGGCTGGGGATAATAGGCTGTACGGTTGGCGCATGCATTGCGGGTCTGGGGGGAGGAATTTTCAATTGGTACCTCAATCTCTCCATTCTCTTTGCATTTGCGACATTAGATCCCGATCATCCGTTTTACTTTTTTTTCGTTATTCCTTTTAAGGCAAAGTGGCTAGCCTGGATCAGTTTAGCTTTTCTGGTGTTTCTGTTTGTATCTTTGCCTTTGTTGGATAAATTGGCACTTTTGCTTTCCTTTTCAAATTATCTGATTTTTTTGGGCCCTACTCTCTGGAGAGAGGCCCGACACAGAAAAAAGACGCACCTTCGTCGGAAAAAATTTCTCGCCGAGTCCCAACCGGAGGATGTGACCCTTCATCGATGCCATTTTTGCGGCGCGACGGAAATATCCGCTCCGGATCTGGATTTTCGAGTGTCAGCCGATGGCCATGAATATTGCTCCAAACATCGTCCCTCACTCTCTTAAAAGGCGTTTTGTTCCGGAACCTCTCCCAAAATCCAGAAAGCCCGGCGTTGCCAGAAATGAGCATGAGGTTACCGGATCGGTTTTTGAAGCTGTTGAGGGAATTCGTTGCGAGCTCGGTAGAACTGGCTACGTGAAATGATGCTCCATACGTAAGCTCGCGTAGAGGGGAAATCCATAAAAGTGCGCAAATGCGTTGCTGTGGCATTTTGTCCTTGTCCGGAGGAATTTACCCAACGTTTTACTCGCGAACGACCGGCATTATACTCCGCTAATGCAAAAGCCCACGGGCAATCACGATTCTGCCAATGCGCAAGGGCCCTTGCCAAGTACCAACATCCAACTTCCAAATTGATCTCCGGCTTCCACAGTTCCTCGGGATTAAAATCAGCCCTTTTCATTGCCTTAGCCCAGTCTGATCCTGCGGCGGCGGTCACCTGCATCAAACCACGTTCCCCAGAAGAACCCACTTTGTCCGTTTGAAACCGGCTTTCTCGCCAAATAATTGCTTTTACCAGGTTAGGGTCTAACCCATGCTGTTGAGCGGTCTCGGCTATCAATGGGTCATACCGGTGATAAAAATTCCCCGCCAGTGCTTCTCGAAAGATATATGGGAGGTCGATCCTTTGGCTTAGCAAAATAGCACCCAGCAAGGCTAATCCTCCTGCGGCTAGGACAGCGGCTCCCTTCCAGATCCGGTGTGTTGCCATAGCTGACTCCTTTTTACATTTTATAGCATTTTCGTCGACGATGGACTTTAGGAGGACTCGAATTTATTTTTAGCATCAGGCTCGGAAGAAGTATACAATGTTTGTGTCATTTCCGGCCAATCCATTAAAAGAATAAACGATCGGCCTTTATGATTGCTCAAGTTGCAGTAGATGCTTCGACACACCGAATTTTAAACTATTTGGTTCCTGCGTCTCTACAAGGTAAGGCGGAAGCTGGCTTCCGCGTTCGGGTGCCCTTACGCAGCCGTTTGGTGCTGGGAACAATCATAGAAATTTCCTCGGAAGCCGAGCATTTCGAAGGTCTGCGTCCTATTCACGAAATTATCGGGAGTACCCCCATGATTCGTCCAACTCTCCTCGCGTTGGCACAATGGGTTGCCGAGTATTACTGTGCTCCTCTTGAAACGATCTTACGCTGCATGTTGCCTAGCTCTCTGCGTGGAGCGGAAATGACCTCGCGAGAACGTCGCTTTCTGATGTTAGCACGTTCGATTGAAGGAGAGGAAATCGCTCATTTACAAAAAGTTGCACCTCGACAAGCGCAATTGTTAACTACGCTTCTAAAAGCAAAAAAGGGAAAAGTGGCCTTTCAAGAGGTGGGATTGCGGGGAATCAGTGAGCTGGCACGGGGTCTGGAAAGACGTGGTTTAGTATCGATCGTTAAAGAACGCGTGCATCGTGATCCCTTTGCAGGAGAGGTTTTTTTACCCAATGATGCGCCACCTCTCAGCGGGGATCAACAGCGGGTTTTGGAGGTCATCATAGGCAGTATTCGAGCACCCGACCGTTCGCCGCCTTTATTATTACATGGCGTTACCGGCAGCGGAAAAACGGAAATTTATCTGGGCGCGATCTGCGAGACTCTGCGCTTGGGCCGTACGGCAATGGTCCTTGTTCCCGAAATCTCGCTAACACCTCAAACGGTGGAACGCTTTAAATCCCGTTTTGCCTCGATTCAAGAGGAAGTGATTGTCATACACAGTCACCTCTCGGAAGGGGAGCGCTTTGACGCGTGGCATAAAATTCATTCGGGAGGGGCCCGTATTGTCATCGGAGCACGCAGCGCGATTTTTGTTCCTCTGGAAAATTTAGGGCTTATTGTTGTCGATGAAGAGCATGAAAATTCTTACAAGCAGGAGGAGGCACCCCGCTATCATGCGCGGGATCTCGCTGTTTTGCGAGGAAGCAAAGAAAAGTGCGCCGTTTTGTTAGGCAGTGCGACCCCCTCCCTGGAAAGTTATTTCAACGCCCGTAAAGGAAAATACCGTCTCCTTGAGCTCAGAACACGAGCGGACGACCGCTCTATGCCCATTATCCGCATCTTGGATCTTCGTCGTTTAAAACACCATGGAGGCGGCAATATCATTTTAAGCCCCTCCTTGTGTGTGGCAATTCAGGAACGACTCGCTCGCCAGGAACAAGTCATTCTTTTTCTCAACCGCCGGGGCTTCTCCACCGCCCTGGTTTGTGCGGTTTGCGGACATGTGTGCCAATGTCCGGATTGTAGTCTCTCGCTGACTTACCACCGGGTCAACGCGCGACTTGTCTGCCATCTCTGCGGCCACACTGCAAAGATCCCAGAACGGTGCCCAGGCTGTAAGGATCCCACCATTCGATACTCAGGAATCGGCACTCAAAAGATCGAGGAAATTAGTCGTCAACTTTTTCCCAATGCTCGGATTGCACGTATGGATGCCGACTCAATGACTCGAAAGAATGCTCATCGTGAAGTCCTGGGCCTTTTTAAATCCGGCCAAATTGATCTTTTAATCGGCACGCAAATGATTGCCAAGGGCCTGCATTTTCCAAATGTCACCTTAGTCGGCGTGATTAACGCCGATCTGGGGCTTCATTTGCCGGATTTTCGTGCCGGAGAAAGAACTTTTCAGTTACTCACCCAGGTGGCGGGTCGTGCTGGCAGAGGAGAAATGCAAGGCGAGGTATTTGTGCAGACTTTCACACCATTCAGTCCGGCGATTCAGTTTGCCAGGCATCATGATTACGAAGGTTTTTTTGAGCAGGAAATCCAGTTCCGTGAATGTTTCGGTCACCCGCCCTTTTCTCGTCTGATGCTTTTAACCATCCGTGCCGCTCACCGGGAACGCGCGGAATTTTCAGCCCAAACTCTTGCTCGAAAGTTGAAGAAAGTCCTTCCGACATCAGTGATCTTCGGACAACCAGCTCCCGCTCCACTGGAGAAGGTCAAGGGCCAATTTCGCTTTCACCTGAGTCTCCGAGTGAAAAGCATCTCCAAGCTGGTACGCCTGATTCGACCTGTGTTGGAGAAAATGTCCTTTCCAGAAGGTGTCCGACTCGCCATTGATGTCGATCCTTATCAACTCCTTTAAGTGAGTCCATAAAACAACTCTGAGAGTCAGAGACCGCATCCCTGCGGGCGGCGCCTATATACTACAAAGTTTGCGCAGGAACTTGCGGCAAATTCCGGCTAATTGCCATCTCCAATAAGATAGGGTGAAGCACTCAGCTATTCGCCATCTCCAATATTGTGACCTCGATAAAGAATCGCGAAAAATTCCAAATTGGGTGACGTATAACGTACATTTGGAAACAGGGTGTTTAACAGAACGAAAATCATGTTTCCGTAAATCGAAATGGACACCCGCACGTTCCGTCCCGCGTGCGTTTAGAACTCGCCCCTCACACCACCGCCAGGCTTCTGAAGATCCGCAACACTCCGCAATCATGTCAGTCTGCCAAAACACTTCAAATGGCAAACGCTGATTTGCCATCAGCCCGTGAACATAGCGTGTCAAAAGTATTTCATCGAAAGAGACCCACAGAGGCATCCAGTTTGGCCAGGACCCCATAAAGGGACATATCAGTAAAATAGAGGGCGGCCGCTCACTCTCAACACCGATTTTGTTCATTACCTTTTAGTTCATCCGCAAAAATCTGGCCGTATGCAGGACGAATGTCACACTGTGAATAGTTATTTTTTGTACCTTGCAGCCGATTGTTGTGCTAGCTCGCTCCAGCAATTCAGTAAGGGTCATTTTTTGGAGCCGAACATTAGGCGGCATCTGCCAGGACGTGGACTGATCTCCTAAAAGGAGCCAGTGGATATCAGCATTAAAACGACAAGATTCTAAAAATGCGGCCATCCACGGCGGCCATGGACCAAAGAAAGGATTGATCAACAAAATGGAGGCAAATTCGCTCACTTTCAACGATTAAGGAATACAAGTTTATCCACCAAATCCAGCAGCGGTAGCAAGCGAAATGCACAAAGGGGTGAGCCGCGTCAGAGTCAAAGAGAACCTCTCCGTTTGCTGACTGCTAAAAAGCGTCCTTCAATTTGATAAAAAAGTCTCTTGCAAAGAGAAAGGACATCCCGCTCCATATAAGGATTTACTGACCTTCGGTATAATACCTTGCGTTATCTAAGTTTAGATGAATCCTTCCTTTTTGCGCACAGCTCTTCGTATCGTCCTCGGGTTTGTATTGACTCTGGTGCTCCTTGGATTCCTTTCGGCCCCGCTTCTGTTACGCAATTTAGACTTCAAAGAAATGGTCAAGCGGCGGATCGAAACAGCGCTTAGCAACGAGACTTTGCAGGCTCGTATCGGAGATCTTTCCTTCCAGCCTTTTTATCATCTCAGAGCTAAACA
>PSRL01000056.1 GCA_003176035.1 Verrucomicrobiota bacterium | reverse complement strand
CAGGAAGGGGAGGTGCCTTTGGTACAGGAGCTGGAGGTCCGCGAAAACCAGACAAAACCTCCTCCGCGTTACACAGAAGCTACTCTACTTTCAGCCATGGAGGGGGCCGGAAAGCTGCTCGAAGACGAGGAATTGAGAGACGCCATGAGCCAACGCGGCTTAGGAACCCCCGCGACGCGTGCCCAGATTATCGAGGGGTTAATTTCCGACGGCTACATTTTGCGTCAAGGGCGAGAATTGGTAGGCACTTCCAAGGGAATCGCATTGACGACTTTGTTACGAGGCATTGGCGTGGAAGCCTTGTGTTCTCCGGAACTCACGGGGGAATGGGAATATAAACTCAAGCGGATGGAAGCCGGAGAAATCGATCGTGAGATGTTCATGAATGAGATCCGCGCCTTCACACAGACGATTGTCGAAAAAGCGAAAAGCTTTTCCGGAGATTCCGTCGAAGGGAATTTTCATGATTTGGAGGTAAAATGTCCGAAATGCCATTCTCTCGGATTTAAGGAATCCTTCAGAGCCTATGAATGCAAAGGATGCGGACTGGTATTCTGGAAAAACGTTGCGGGAAGACAATTTGAACCGGAAGAAATCCGAACACTCCTCGAAACCGGGTCAGTAGGGCCCCTTGAGGGCTTTCGGAGCAAAATGGGCCGCCTATTTGCGGCAAAAATCAAATTGGGAGAAGATTTTAAACCTGGCTTCGATTTCGGGGATTCCGAAGCAGGTATAAAGGAAGTGGACTTTTCGACCATGCCGATAATTGGTGCCTGTCCAGTCTGCCACAAGGGCGCTGTGCATGATATTGGCGTTGCCTACTGCTGTAGCGAGGTTCCTTCCAAGAAATGTACTCTTCGTATTGGGAAAGTCATTTTACAAAAGGAAATTCCGATGGCACAGATTTCTAAAATCTTGGAAAATGGAAAAACTGATCTTCTCCCGGGATTTATTTCAAAAAAAGGCAGGCCATTCTCGGCGCACTTGGTTTTGAAAAGTGGCAAGGTCAGCTTTGAGTTTCAGGAACGAAAAAAAAAGACCTCAACAAAATAGCGGTCCGCTCCCACCAAACCGGAAGCCTCTCAGAAAAAGATAGTGGGCGACAAAAACATTGGGCTGTACGCCAGAGGAATGAGCCTGATGAAAATTCAAACATTTCTCATTGAACAAGATAAAATCGAGGTGAGCCGAGAATTCGAGAAATTCGGGCCTCGATTCATACGGCGACGCGTTAGAACATTGGGCTCTGATTATAAGTGGACCGGATCTCTTCCTCCCGCTGGATGGGCCGTGGCTTCTCCGGGCGTGCTGAAATTTTTGGGCCAAAAGAAGCGGACGAAGTCTCTTCCCATCCCAAACGGTGTCCGGCTTCTATCGCGCGATGTCGCTGATCTTCCTCCACATGAAGATAGAGGCTAGTGGTATTGAGGGAAGCATGACCGAGCGTATCGCGAATATGTCTTAAATCGACGCTGTGAGCAAGCCGGGAACCCGCCGTATGACGCAACCAGTGCGCTGATGCCGCTCGAAGACGCTGAGCCTGTGCCCAATAGTTTTCGCCTTGTGCCTCCACACGTTTTGCCGCTTCTTCAAATACCTGCTTGATTACGATATGGACAGCGGAACGGCTTAAAGGGGCGGGGATGTCCATCCGCTCTCCGCAGGTTTGAGGGGGTACTTTCCATGCCACAGGCAAAAGGAGAGGGATAGCCTCATGTTCCAAAGGCAAAGCCGGTAATCCGACACTCAATCGGTAAACACTCAATTCGCTCATGAGTTCTTGGGTAGCCGGTATGAGGCGCGCCTTATTTCCCTTGCCTACGATATCAAGCCACCAGCGGGGTTGCCCTGCTTTATCAGATCGGCAAAAAAAATTTCCCATAGTGTGAGCCACTACTTCCGAAATGCGCATTCCGGAGAGGAAAAGGAGACTAAAAATCCAGCGCACTCGTGCTTGTGTGGCTTGCTGGCGAGCAGTCTCGGCGGGCATGGATTGGATGGTCGTTTTAACATATTCCCAAAGTTCGTCGTCCAGAAAACGAACCACACGGACTGTTTGTCGAGCCCGGCGCCGCCTCAAAAATGAAAGAGGATTCCCCCGGAGATAACCGATCTGTACCAGCCAACTGAACATGCAGTTTAAAATGACCAAGGCCTGGCGGATACTGTTTTTCGAGAGGGGGCCGACGAAGGGTCGCCAGCGTGGATGGTGACGAGGCCATTTGCGCCCGCGGTCCATTATCCAACGCTCCGCGGGCTGAACCAAGAAATGTTGGTATCTTAAGAGGTCTTCATGCGTCAATGAGGAGAGAGGCTTGCCTGCTTCTGTCAGTGACCACAGCAGCAGCCTTTCCGCTTCCCTGCGATTGCTGGCGAAAGTGTGGGCATTGTCGCTGTAGCGAGCCAGCCAAGCCGAGATAGCATCGCTATCGATATCTGCGGCGATTTGGCGAGGTCCGAGCGATCGATTGCTGCCGCGGCGCCCTGACAAATCCTCCGTTCCCGGGGCGACCTTTGAATGCTCAAAAATGGTGGATGGCGCTACCAGCCCCTCGGAACCTGTTTTCACGACGGTTTTAGTGGAATGAGTTTGCGATTTACTCATTTTTAAAAATGAAACTTTATTTTTGACATTAGAGTAATAATGTCAAATTTTTTATCTAAAATTTAGAATTTACAACGTAATATGTTGTATTATTAATAAAACGTGCAGGACACATTTCCACTTGAGCAGCAGAATCTGCGGGCTGAAGAGCTGCGGTCAGAAATCGAGAAATTGCGCTCTCAATTTCAGAATACTCAGGATCTCTATCGCGAGGTTTGCGCTTTGCTTTTCTTTCGTTACGGAGTTACCCCCACCGCCAATAAGCTTTATCAATTAGTGCGGAAGGGCAGCATGAGCGCTCCGGCTGAAGCGCTGTGTCAATTTTGGAAAATCCTGCGGGAGAAGAGTCGTACCCGCATTGAGCATCCTGATCTTCCTCCGGTTCTAAGTGAAATGGCTGGGGAACTGATTGGGACGCTTTGGCAGCGTGCCCAAACTTTGGCGCACGAGAGTTTGGACGCTGTGCGTGAAGAGATAAAAAAAAGCGCTTTGGAGGCGCAGGCCTCGGCGGAGGCCGCCACTTGCCAAGCGGAGTTGGCACAAAAGAGCTTGGAAGCGACTCAAGTACAACTGCTCACTTGCGAGGAACGCCTCCAAAAAGTGCAGCACCTTCTTGCCAAAGAGGAAGGGGAAAAATTGGCCATCCGGCGACAGCTGGAGGGTGAGATTGCTCAGAGCCAGCAAATTCAAAATGCGCTGAACTCGACTCAAAAAGAATTAGAGTGCCAACGCGCGGCGGTGACTGCTCTAGACGAGCGATATCAAGCTAGCCTCAGCCATGTTCATTTAGAGATAGAGCGAGAACGTGCGCATTTGGCGAAAGCACAGGAGGATCTCGAAAGAAGCAAGCGGGCTGCTCTTGAGCAGCGGAGAGAGGCTCAAAATGTCTTACAAGCAGCTCGACAGGAATTCACAGCGGAGCTGGAGAATCAACGGCAGATTCTCGCCACTTTAGAAAGGCGTTTTCATGAGGATTTGCAAAGAGCCCATCAAGATATCGACCATGAACGAGCGCATCTCATGAGGGTGCGGGAAGAGTTGGCGCAAACGAGAGCTCAAGCGGCAGAGCAGGCGAGCCGAGACCATGCCACCCTCAACGCCTTGCGGCAAGAGAGCGCCAAGTTGAATCAGAAATTTGGCGAATTAGAAGGAGCTCTTACCGAGGCGCGGAGCGCTAAGCGCTCTCGTCTCAAGCCTATCACTGGCAGGAGCAAAAGGGGAAGACGCTGAGTTTCCGTCCTGCCTTCCTGAGGTATAGCGAAAGCCCTATAAAATGACAGCAGCTTTGTGGGTCTTTTTCCCTCAGCCATTGTTGCAGAAGCAAGTCCATATCATGGATATGGCCTTGCTTTGGCGCTGCGTCCGAAGAAAAAATACCATCCAAATTTGTGATCATTTTATAGGGCTTCCGCTATAGGCTGGTTTTCAAGTCTCTATTTGTTGCAAGGAGTTTGTACTACCGAAGTTGGATGCCTTGTGGGGGATGAGCTTCCAGTTTTCGAAGCTTTGGACTGATAACGAAGAGGCAATAAGGCGCGGTCGGATTTTTTTTAAAATAGTCCTGATGATATTCCTCAGCCCGGTAAAATTTCCCCAGAGGAACAATTTCTGTGGTAAGAGGCTTTCCAAACTTGGCTTGCTCGCGCTGCTTGGAAGCTTCAGCCAATTTCTTTTGTTCCGGAGTTTCGTAGAGAATAATCGATCGATATTGTGTGCCCTCGTCAGCGCCCTGCCGGTTGAGGGTTGTGGGATCATGGACATCCCAAAAGATATCCAAAAGCTGTTGGTATGTAATTTTTGAGGGATCAAATGTGAGTCGAACGACCTCCGCATGTCCAGTCTGTCCGGAGGAGACGTCTTCATATGTTGGATTGAGAGTGTGGCCTCCCGCATACCCACAGTCGATGTGTGTGATGCCGGAGAATTTTTCAAACAGAGCTTGTGAACACCAAAAACATCCCATGCCAAAGGTGGCGGTTTGCTGAGAGGTCTTCGCTGGAGTGGGCTCTGCGGCCATTCCTATTTCCATACCAAAAAGTACAATAGTGGTACATAGGAGAAAAAGCCGTGTTGTAAACCGAGTAAACGTCCAATGGAAATAGTGTCTGTACATATAATGACCCTTCTTCACTTAAAATTCTTATTATTTACCATTTCTAGTTTTAAACAGGGGTTCATATTGCGCATAGCCCTCTTCCCTGAGCTTTTCCTTAGGAATGAAGCGAAGCGCCGCGGAATTAATGCAATATCGTAGTCCGCTTGGCATGGGCCCATCATTGAAGACATGGCCTAGGTGGGAGTTCCCTTTCATCGAGCGCACTTCTGTCCTTGAAATTCCAAAGGAATTGTCTGCCTTTTCTGTGACTACGTTGCTTTCAATGGGTTTAGTAAAGCTCGGCCAACCCGTCCCCGAATCAAATTTATCGATTGAACTAAACAGGGGTTGTCCGCTCACGACATCGACATAGATACCTTCCTTCTTGTTGTTCCAGTAGGCATTTCGGAAGGGGGGTTCCGTCCCACATTGTTGAGTAACGCGATATTGTTCTGGGGAGAGCCGGGTTTTCAAATCCGCCGAGGCTGCGGGCTTACCAACTGGTTGCACCTTGGCTCCTAAGAGTGATTTCACTTTATTTTCGATGATGCTGGGCTCCGTAAATCCAACATATTTAGCGACAATATTTTGTTGTCGATCGAGCACAATTGTGGTTGGCAGAGCTTGAATATTGCCATATTGGGCGGCGGTTTCTTGGTTACCCATAACGATGGGATAATTGATGCCAAACTCGCGAACAAAATTGCGGACAACGCCCGGCCCCTGCTGGTCGAGAGAAATACCCACTATGGCGAAGTCAGAGGAACCAAATTTTTTCTGCAATTCCACAAAATGCGGAATTTCCTCTCGGCAGGGGGGGCACCATGTGGCCCAGAAGTCTAGGATGAGCACTTTATTTTTGAAATCTGATAGGCTGACGGCCTTGCCATCGAGATCTTGGAGGGTCCAGCCTGGAGCAGTTTCTCCTTGGACTTTATCAATGGAAAAAATTGAACTACAGAGAGCAACAATTGCTAGCAACTGCCGAAATAAACAGGTTTTCATATTTTGAAGTGTGTGAAAAATTGGTCCGGAGATAAAACGGCGCACCTGACCAATACAGAAATAGTATATAGCAAAATATTGAAACTTCAAATAAGCCCCGGAAATTATCCGGTTGTGTCCGGAACCTCTTCCAAAAGAGAGATCACATCAGTGGCTCATGCGCCCTCCAGCTCATCTCCATTACGCTCGTATTGGATCTGAAGTGCCCTCAGACTCAATGCCATTGCTGCCTGTATCCGGGAAGCCGGAAAATACCCGCACACATGCATGTTTACAAGCTCAAACGCCTTTTTTAGGATCGACTATGGAATATGCGACCGAGAAAATTGGCTGAACGGCTGTCTAGAAGAGGGAGGAATGAGGCGAGTGGGAGCGGAGTTTTCTCAGCAACATCACTCATGGCTTGGGAGTGAGATAAGGAGTGAGATAAGTTTTCTCCATCCTCTTAACCAACTGTCGATGACAGCTGAGCCAGTTTTCTTATCAGCGTCATGGCCAACTTCTCCGAGTTGCTGAGCCAGCTTGCGGCTCTAAGCGCGATGAACGCAGCATTTTTCAATGAGTGATCCTTATTTTATCACGACATGTCGGACGGCAGCCTTGCTGTTCGCTATTTAATCCTACATGCAATCGCACCTTCCTCAGTTTTTATGGGATCGTTCATATTGTTATTATTTAACAGGTTACGTTTTAGTAGCAGCAAAATTGATTGCTTTCTTGGCTAAGGCAGTAAGTTTTTTGTCTGTGGCAATTTCCTCATCGAGTGTTTTTTCGAGAAGTTTTGCTGCAGTCTGGTCACCCAGCAGCTTCGCGTAGGTTCGGGCGGTACCGTATCCTGCTATCTCATAATGTTCCACTCGTTGAGCAGCGGCGATAAGAGCGGCATCCCGAACCTCATCGTCAGCTTCTCCTTCCATTATTTCAGCGCCTTCCGCTACAATCCCTTCCATGCCTTTACATTTTGGACCTCGGGGAGAATAGTTGTGGTTTTTAAGAATTTTTTCTAAGCGAACAGCCTGTTGTTTGGTTTGCTCTAAATGCTGTTTAAAACCTTTGATCAGGTTTGGATTAGTGGCTGATTTAGCCATTTTTGGGATCGCCTTTACCAGCTGCTTTTCCGCACTGTAGAGATCTCTCAGCTCATGGATATAAAGACTCTGAAGAGTAGAAAGGTTCATATGATTTGTGTTAACTTTGCTATTAGTAGCATAATCTGCATTTTAGAAAACGCAAATGGCCTCACCTTGTTCTATTTCCAGAGGCGTAACTGTGGGAATTGCCCACCAGCCTCTCTTTAAACTCGTGCAGCTTGGATTGCAGATATCTGTGTGTACGAAATTCCTTCAAGGAGTTGGAACCATCCTTAGCGAACATTTGTTGCCAGTATTTAACAAATTGTCAGAACAGTTGATATCTTTTGTAACTGGAAAACATGGTGAAATCAAAAAATGGGTTGAAGACTTTGGAAAATTTGTGCAAGAGAATGTCCCGACCTGGGTAGAGGAAGCTCGGAAATTTGGTCAGGAAGTTGGGGATTTTGCGACAAAAGCATGGAAAGTCATTGAACCCCTCAGGGGGGAGTAAAGACCATCCTTAAGGCTCTTGTAGTTTTGCCGTTTGCGCCCGTGATAACCAGTGTGGCGTCACTTGGATTAGCAAGATAAAAAATGACTACGACTAAATCTAAGGGAGAAGGGCCTTCGAGAGGAAGTAAATGAATCCTGAAATAAAAGCTAGACCAGTTAGGTAGTACCCCCTGAAAAAGGGTTGAAAAGCATCCGGCGCCTATGTTGCTCAGTTGGTCGAGTAGCGCAGGGCTA
>PSRL01000113.1 GCA_003176035.1 Verrucomicrobiota bacterium | reverse complement strand
AAATCCGCTGACCAAATCCTGGCTTTCATTGCTCGCTTTGCTCATTCCTCCGCTGTTTTATACAAGAATTGCCTAACTCGGGAGACTAGAACCTGATTTTGTGTTATATTAAGGAAGGTTGCGGCTAGGAGAAGAGAAATTAGATTGGTTGTGTGAGCAGTTACCGGATGCCCCCCGTGAGTCCCAAAGGAGGAAGGCCACGAGTAGAAAAGCGAAAAGTGATAGCCGGGATATTTGCGGTAGTCATGTAATTATACCTCGCCTAGTTTCAGGCTATTCCAAATTTCATTTAATTCACACTCCGAACAATCTTCAACACGCCGTCCCAATTTTTCCAAATGAGTTTCAAGAGCTTGAAATCGAGCAGCAAACTTCATTGTAGAACGGTTTAAAGCGGTTTCGGAATCAATTTGCAGCTTGCGCAGTAAGTTTACTAAAGAGAAAAGAACGTCACCTGCTTCCTGTTCTATTTCCGTGCGATCCTTTGAAATGAGGGCATCCTGAAACTCTCGGATTTCTTCCTCGATTTTGTTGAAGACATCTTCTGTTTTCTGCCAATCGAAGCCGACGCGGCTCACCTTTTTTTGCACCAGCTGCGCTCGCATCAGAGCAGGCAATGCAGAGGAAATAGAGGTGAGAACTGAAGAAGCGCCACCCTTTTCGACTCTTTTAATCTGTTCCCACTGGCGAAGTACCGCCGCCGTGGTGTCTCCCCCCTTCGCATCTCCAAAAACGTGCGGGTGGCGGCGAATCAGCTTTTCACAAATTCCGCGCGCTACTTCTTCAAATTGAAAGGCACCCCGCTCACTCCCAATTTGAGCATGCATCATGACAAGCAATAAAAGATCTCCTAATTCCTCGCAGAGATTGGCGTCGTCCGCACGATTGATGGCTTCGACTACCTCATAGCATTCTTCCAGCAACGCCATGCGCAAACTTTCATGCGTCTGCTCACGGTCCCAAGGGCAGCCTGCTGGCGACCGCAACTGAGCAATGATATCTTCCAAACGCCTGAGAGACTCGCTCATAGTTTCCAGAGCGGATTGCGAGTTCCAAACTCCGAGACCTCATCAGCAACGTAACGGATCGCATAGCAAGTCATTCCAAGTAAGGAAAGGACCGTACCGGCAAACACTAGCTCCGTCATCCAGGGCGGCAAGCCCGCCACCCTCATCGCAGCCGAAAAATCCCTCAGGGAATAAATGCCATGTTTTGCATGCATAAAGATTTTTAAGATCCACGCCAAAAGGATCACACCAAAGATGTAAATGTAATTGCGTTTCAACCGAACACAAATAGCTTCAAAGCGACTCATTTTAAAATAGGGCAGTACCAAGTCCTCGCAGACAAGCCGCCTCCATTCTCCTTCTAATAGACCGGAACTTTGCGCTATCATGGGCATGAGAAAGTGCGATTCCAACATGCGAACGCGGCCTCGAAAGGCATGATAGTATCGGAAACGACGTGCTTCGATCCATAGCATGATCCCAACCAGCGCCAGATTGAAAAAAAAGATGATATGAGGGATGTCGCGAAAAGAAAATGCAACGGTAATGATGGTGGTAGAGCTTGTGATAGCCCACGTAGTGGTCACATCCAGCCTTTGTCTCCAGATCATGGTCCTTCCCATTTCCCCTCGATAAAAATGGATCATCGCATTGACGTAACATGGGTCTTTAAGACTAGGCGTGCCCATGGTGCACGCCTTGTTACTCTTTCCGGGGATTTCCGTCGTAGGCTGAGATGTGTCGATTGGCTCCCCATTCATTGCGGACGCCTTTCCTTTTCGAGCAATGCCGAACGGGCCCTCTCCAAACATTCGCGTTCTCCCTGGGTCAAACTTTTAATTCCCGATCGAGAAATTTTTTCCAGGATAGGATCTATCGACCCGTTGTGCTCCTCTTTCAACTCATGTTTTCCCTTTTTCGAGGTTTTTAACTCCGGTTTGATCGGAATTACCGAACGAGAGACACCCGATTGATTTTTGGGAGTCGGACGTGTAAAGCGGTAGAAAGCCTGTAAGAGCCGAAGGCCAAATCGAATGAATCGAAGGTCCCAAGCTGAACGAACGGCGTGGGTCAATAAAATGGCAACCAGGCATTCCAACCAAAAAATTGTCAGAGGCATCCAGTCCTTCCCTTCCAATAATTCCAGGGAGCGGATACCCACCAGTGCTATCGCCACCCACTTTGCAGGGATTCCCCAAAAAAATTCGATCTGAGGATAAAACGCAACAAAGCAGATAAAGATGGCAAAATTCAAATTCCAAGAGCCAGCCAAGCCGACACTCGCCCATCCTAGTGCCCAAAAAAAGGTTGCAATCGCCACCGGGGGCAACAAGAGCACGAAGTAAAGCGCTCCAAAACTTCTTCGCCCAACTAACTGCTCCACTTCCTTACCAAAGAAATACAGCATCCCCATTTCCATTAAAAACCAGATGCTGGGCTCATTGACTAATGGATATGTCAATAAACGCCAAAGGTTGAAGTGGTTAAATGCGAAATCCGGAGTAAAGATCAGCCAGTAGTTGACCCCGCCGACCCCAAAGGCTCGAAGCATGACTTCGAGCACCATTGCCGCACAGTAAATTATTGCCAACACGGTACTGATAGGCGTCGGTCCATTTCGCCCGAACAAATTGTAATCTTTGAAATATCGCGCCCCAGTCATTCTAACTACCCATACGATGCCTAAGCGCACTACTCAAGCCGAATTCCGACGGAAATACATGGGCCTGATTGCAGAGTAGAGCCGCGGACATATTCCGGAAAGGCTTCTCTCCGGAACCATGTTGCTTGCCATCAAGTTGACCCGTCAGTCACGAATTAAAAGACAATTTCCTGCTTCGCCGCTTGCACCCGGGGCTGTTCCGAGGCAGACTGGGAGTCTCAGTTTTATGACACCTACCACCGAGAAATTTGGAAAATCACGTTCCTCAAATCCCGCTATTTTGGAATGGGTCACCAAGACCGCATCTCTCACACGGCCCGATACTATTTTCTGGTGCGACGGCTCGGAAGCTGAAAGAAACTATCTTTTAGAGCAGGCTGTTAAGCAGGGGGTGCTCCAACCGCTGGATCAGCAAAAGTGGCCGCGTTGTTACTATCACCGTTCTCACCCCAACGACGTCGCCCGAGTCGAGCAGTGCACCTTTATTTGTACTGAAAGTGAAGAGGACGCCGGCCCTACTAACAATTGGGCGCCTCCCCAAGAAATGTATCGGAAGCTTGAAGATCTTTTGCGGGGGAGCATGCAAGGCCGCACTCTATTTGTGGTCCCTTATCTGATGGGACCGCCGGGCTCCCCCATGAGTAAGGTAGGCATAGAACTCACGGATTCTATTTATGTCGTCTTGAACATGGGAATTATGACTCGAATGGGGGAAATCGCTTATCAACAGATCACGGAAACAAATGGCTTTAATCGAGGCGTTCACGCCGTATTAGATTGTAATCCCGAGCGGCGTTTCATCTGTCATTTCCCGGCGGACAACACTATAATTTCTGTCGGTTCCGGCTACGGAGGCAATGCCCTTCTCGGAAAAAAATGTCTCGCCTTACGGATAGGTTCCGCTTTGGGACGAAAACAGGGCTGGATGGCAGAGCACATGCTGCTCCTTTGCGTAGAAAACCCGGAAGGCAAAAAATCTTATGTCGCAGCTGCTTTCCCCTCCGCCTGTGGGAAAACTAATTTTGCGATGCTCATCCCGCCAAAAACCTTTGATGGTTGGAAAATCACAACCCTTGGCGATGACATTACCTGGATGCATCCCGGTGCCGATGGCCGTCTCTATGCTATCAACCCTGAAGCAGGCTACTTCGGTGTCGTTCCAGGTACCAATTGGAAATCCAATGCGAATGCGATGCGCATTATGGAAAAGGATACCATCTTTACCAACGTCGCAATCACGCCTGACGGAGACGTCTGGTGGGAAGGAAAAGACAATCCTCCACCCGATCACCTCCTGGATTGGAAAGGAAATCCCTGGAACCCCCAAAGCGGAGAAAAGGCAGCTCATCCTAACAGCCGCTTCACCTCCCCCATGAGAAATAACCCCGTGCTCGCCGAAGAGGCCGAAGACCCAAAGGGCGTACCTCTTGACGCTATTATCTTTGGCGGTCGCCGCGCCACTACCATGCCGTTGGTCTTTGAAGCTTTCAACTGGACCCACGGCGTCTACATCGGTGCCACTGTGGGGTCAGAAACAACCGCAGCGGCAGTCGGAGTGATGGGGCAAGTGCGTCGCGACCCAATGGCTATGCTCCCCTTCTGTGGCTACAATATGGGCAGTTACTTCCGGCACTGGCTCAATATGCGTCGCCATATCACCCTCCCACCTCGAATATTCCATGTGAATTGGTTTCGCAAGGACTCCGATGGCAACTTCCTTTGGCCCGGCTTCGGAGAAAATATGCGCGTGCTCCAGTGGATCATCGAACGGTGCGAAAACAGAGCTGGTGCTCTCGAGAGCGCCATAGGCTGGATTCCTCGGTATCAAGACCTCAATTGGGAGGGCCTGCCGGAAATCACTCCCGAAAAGTTCGCCCAGCTCATGAAAATTAACACCAAGGAATGGCTCTATGAGCTCATGTTGCAAGACGAACTTTTTATGAAAATTTATCCCACTCTTCCAAAAGAACTGGTTTATCAACGGGAACTTCTCATAGCACGCATCTAGATTATTTATTAAATAAGTAGTTACATATTGCGAGAAATTGCATGTGGTGGTCGATCTTTTTGTCCGAGGTCCGGCACTTTCCAGATGGCTCGGTCGTTGCCTCGCGCCTGAGCCATGTTGTTTCTTTAATTCGATCTAAATCCAAACAAATCCAGTTTAAACATATCTTCAACTGTCGCCTGGTTCTCGACAGACGGAACTGGCGGATTGTTGGCATCGTTAGATGCCGGATTGCACCCTACGTAAAATCTCCTCGAAGCTTGTTTCGCTCTGGATTTCCGTGTCGCTGTTATTTGTGGCAAGAAAATCTTCCACATCTTTCCATGCTTCCTCCGTCTCTTGGCTCTTAAATCTTTTGTTTGGCACTTCGGATTGCGGTTGCCTTCGAGTAATTCCGCGACTTCCTTGCACCGGTAACGCCGGATAGAGCTCCTTTAATTTATTTTCCCATTTCGTTATTTGTTCTGTTCTTTTGAGAACATTCTGCCTGCAAGCCGCAACATGTTGTGGGTCAGCATGATACTTTTTATTTAGGAAATCAGGGGCGTTTGCATAGGCAACTTTGAGCTTCTGAAAATCGCCGAGACGCAAAAAATCTTTTGCGACACAAGTTTCAATACAACAGAGATTATTATATTCCAATTCCGGAGGAAAGTACCTATCAATATATTCAGGCCACGCTGGATCCGCGTAGGGTAATTTAGCTAACTCCCGAGGCAAGGGAACCCTGAGATGGAGTTTGCCCGTATCCGCTGCTCTTTGAAATGAATTCACAACTGGCTGTTGCGACGGTCGAGCATGGCTGACATTCCTTTCCACGGTATAATTAGCATCGCGAGCTGGGTTCTCCTGCCGCAGGGCGGCCTGATTGCGGCCTTGTGCTATCTTAACCGACGCTCTAGGTCGCATACCGGTACCCTGTATACAATCAGCTTGCGATGCAGAATTCCCTTCTAAGGCAGAAAATGCTCTGATAGGTGGCCTACCACTTGCCTCAGATCTTGAGCCTATCAGAGTATTCGGGCTGACACTCTGTTTCGCCTGCGGTTTAGGGTTCTGAGCAACTGAGCAATTATCACTATTTATTTTCTTCATATGTTAATTCATTTGCCGGTAAAAATGATTTTATTCCCTATACTCACACAGTGTGACTAGAACCTATCCCAAAACCCATGATGTTACCATTTCATTATTCTGAAGATGGGCATGAATACAGGTATTAACATGCGGAAATTCATGTAAGAATAAGGTTTTGGGATAGGTTCTACGCGTTTAAGGCAAACAACTTGCCTGCTGCGGTAATAAAATTGGTACATTCTGCGATGTCTGTAAATTCCCTTATTTGTTTCATGGCAAGGATATCTCCTGGGAAAACATCTTCTTCAAAGCCCCAGAATACCCAAATACAACCTATCGAGCGCACGTAGATGATACGGCCAAAGCTGCAGCTAAGCTCTTTGTAATTTCACTCTGAGAGTCTGTCTCGAGGTGAGTTCTGGGTAAGGATCACCTATCCACGGCTGAGGCACGCCAAAAAGAGGAGGCCCTAGTTTTGGGACACAACATCAACTCTGCGGGGGGGCAGGTCAAGTGGGTGTGGTTTTTGCTCTTCACACAATAATCAGATCCACATCCTGCAACTCGCTCAAAATTTGATCGTGAAGGGCGAGATGAAAGTACCTCCAAAAGGGAGTTTCCCGAGGTCGGCCAAGTACCATGTGGGTGATGCCGTATTCCCGAGCAAATGTGATTAATGCCTGCGAGATACTTTTATGCCGGAGGGAAATCACGAGACCGCCCATGTTTTGTGCTGTTTCCAGCGTGCTGGCAACACGTCGCTGTGCTTCGGCATCAATACGAACCGCCGATTCCTTTGGAGTACGGACATAGACAGCATACCAGGGGGCGTTTAGTTGAACAGCTAATCGGGCCGTTTTCCGCAATAGCCGACCTGGGTTGGGCCCCAGGCTGCTAATAGCAACCATCACCTGTCCTAAGACATTCACCTGTTTTTCCTGAGCCTTCTTCTTTTTTCGTTGTTGGCGGTCCAAAAAATTAGCGGTTTCGGTGAAGGTCATTTCTCGAAGCCAAGTCAGATTCTTGTGCGTAAAAAAATTCGACAATGCTGCTTCGATACGCTCCTGAGGATAGATTTTTCCACCATGAAGACGCTCTTGTAAGTCCTCCGCCGGCAAATCGACGTTTACTATTTGATCAGCCTCCGCAATAATTTCATCCGGGACACGTTCCTTGACTCGAACGCCTGTTGCCTCCTCAACAAAATTATACAGCGATTCGAAATGCTGAATATTTACGGTGGTGATCACATGAATCCCCGCATCCAGGAGCTCCATAACATCGTCATACCTCTTCGGATTCTTACTATTTGGAACATTCGTATGAGCTAATTCATCAACTAACACCACCGTAGGTTTGCGCTGGATCACAGCTGCAATATCCATTTCGTGAAGGGTGATTGCGTGATAGGAAATCGAGCGCGGCAGAATCACTTCCAGATCTCCAATTTGAGCGCTTGTTTCCGGCCGTTCGTGAGGTTCCACATATCCAATGACCACATCAATTCCTTGCGCTTTGAGCCGATGCCCCTCTCGGAGCATTGCATAAGTTTTTCCCACGCCAGCACAAGGCCCCAGGTAAATCTTCAATTTTCCTTTTTGCTGGCGTCGAATCAGGGAGAGAAATTCATCCGCGCTAGGCCGCACGTCGGTGTCGTTATTGGCTCTCATCCCGTTTTGTTTTT
>PSRL01000062.1 GCA_003176035.1 Verrucomicrobiota bacterium | reverse complement strand
AGCGTGGAAAAAATCGGCCCTTTGGAAGATTGTATTTCTCAACCGCCGAAAAGTAACTCTGCGGCGGTTCCGGCGTGTTTTCAAATGTGCTATATGCTGCTTGAGCGTCGGAAAACTCCTCTCCACTTTTCACGTCTTCCAAGCAACTATCGAACAGATCTACCACAAGCCCTGAAGATTCATTCCTTCGTGGTTCCGGAGCTGGGTCTGGATCTCTCGTTACTTCCCAAGAATCCGGAACGCCTATTTGCATCCACTTCCTCAGAAATTCTTCAATAAAGTCCGTCGGAGTTCGATCACTTATTTTCGTTTGCTCCGGAAAGCTGCCTTCTCCTCCAGCAGAAACCCATCCTTCGGAATAGGATGGCCTTTGTACTCCATTGGTCCGGAACACCGAAGCTTGCCCGTATATTTGGCCTAACTGTTTTAATTTTGCAATGGCCTCACCTACGTTTTCCAAATTTTTATTTTCCTCTTTTTGAAGAACCCCTAAACTTCTTGTGATAAACCTCTCGTTTTCATGTGGTAAACCGCGCAGCTCTTCCACACTTCGGCATTTAATTTCACCAGCCATAGCGCTGATCCAACCATCGATTAAGTTTTTTTGATTATGCAAATCCACGCTACGCATACGATCAAGATGAAAAAGGGTATTAGGGATGTCTGAAAAAGATCTTATATGATAACTTTTTTCCTCATTAAGGATTTTGTGTAAAGCACCTTCGATGGTAAGCAAAATTTTGTTGAGAGACTCCTTTTTTAAATCCTGCCAGTTGTTTGGCCTTTGCAATTTATCTAATGCCGTTCTTCCGTAGATATATAAAAGTCGGAAAACATCTTCCAACCAAAAGGATTCTAATTTTTGATTTTTGGCTGTTATCACATGTTCAAGCGCTGCTGCAAATTTATTTACCAATACGGAATTTTCTTTGAATGGGCAGTGTGCCATAACCTCTCCAAAGAAAATGACGTCATGTATCGACCACTGCTTTAATTCATCCTGAGAAATCTGATAAGCCCTTTCTTTCCATTCGCTTATGCTTTTTTTGACTTCGTATACGCTATCATCCTTTTTCGCAGTTGGCAGGAATGCTGTTCTAAGAAAATATGCTAAATTTCGGGTGTCTTGTTTGATATATTCGTTCCTTCGTGGTTCCGGGGTTGAGTCCAAGGGACTGTCTTGCCGAGAATCCGAAACGTCTCTGTGCATCAACTCATTCCGTGATATTTTAACACGGTCCGTCGGAGTTTGATCACTTATTTTCGTTTGTTCCGGAAAGCTGCCTTTTCCTCCAGCAGAAACCCATCCTTCGGAATAGGATGGCCTTTGTACCCCATTGGTCCGGAACATTGAAGTTTGCCCGCACATCTGGGCTAACTGTTGCAATTTTGCAATGGCCTCACCCACGTTCTCCAAATTTTTATTTTCCTCTTTTTGAAGAACCCCTAAACTTCTTGTGATAAACATCTCGGTCTTGTATGGTGTACTTTGCAGCTGTTCCACACTTCTGCATTTAATTTCACCAGCCATAGCACTGATCCAACCATCGATTAAGTTTTTTTGATTATGCAAATCCCTGCTACGCATACGATCAAGATGAAAAAAGGTATTAGAGATGTCTGAAAGAGATCTTATATAATAATTTTTTTCCTCATTAAGGATTTTGTGTAAGGCACCTTCGATGGTAAACAAAATTTTGTTGAAAGACTCCGTTTTTAAATCCTGACAGTTATTTGTCCTTTGAAATTTATCTAATGCCATTTGTCCGTGGATATATAAAAGTCGGGGAACATCTTCCAACCACAAGCATTCTGAATTTTGATTTTTGCCTGTTAGCACATGTTCAAGCGCCACTGCAAATTTATTTGCCAATACGGAAATTTCTTTGGATCGGCAGTGTGCCAGAACCTCTCCAAAGGAAATGACGTCATTTATCGCCCACTGCTTTAATTCATCCTGGGAAACCTGATCAGCCCTTTCTTTCCATTCGCTTACCTCTTTACCGGTTGCTTCGTATACGCTATGATCCTTTTTCGCAGTGGACAGGAATGCTTTTCTCAAAAAATATGCTAAATTTCGGGTATCTTGTTTAATATATTTGCTAGAATTAGCATTTTCGGGATTTCCAAAATGAACTCCCCGCCAAGGAACAGAATTTTCGTACCTATTTTCATTTTTACTTTCCAGATCTGCCGTGAATACTCTTTTAATAGAATTAGCATTTTGCGACTTCCGGGAATCATCTTTTCCCAAAGGAACATGATCTTTATGTGACTGTACAACTTGCAGTTTCGGCGAAAAATGAGTATTCATATTGATTGTCTAATTACATTGCGTTCCACGCATGTCCCCCAGTTTATTTTTCCTTGAAACTTTGAATATTAATTTTTAGGAGGAGGTTATGCTAACTTGTCTCGAGTAGAAGCTCTCCAGGGAGGATAGGCTATAGGTACCCATTGATTTGATACCACTGAAGTGCGTCTTGGAGGGATTTGGTAAGGCCAGAGGAGCAAGAAAAGTGAAACGCTTCTTTGAATCGATCTCCCGCAACCACCCAGCGATTCGGCCAAATTTCTCGGACGCGGTCACGGGTCAAACTTGGTATCGCATTGCGAAACGCAGGAATTGCATCGATCAAAAAAGCTGCAACTCGGATAATTCCCTGGGGCACGGGGAAAATATATCCATTTTTCCCAAGCAATCCTCCTGCGCATTGAATCAGGTCGCGGTCGCACACCGGGTTCGGATTGCAAACATAGAAAATCCGCTCTCCCAGGGTTTTTGTATCCTTTGCCAATGTGATAAGAACCGCCTTGCAAAGGACTTTTTCAAGATCTCCTCTCCAAAAAGGCTGAGCAATTACAATTCACTGACGATACCTAGCGTGGAAAAAACCGGCCCTTTGGAAGATTGTCTTCAACCGCCGAAAAGTAACTCTGCGGCGGTTCCGACGTGTTTTCAAATGTGCTATATGCTGCTTGAGCGTCGGAAAACTGCCTTCCACTTTTCACGTCTTCCAAGCAACTATCGAACAGATCTACCACAAGCCCCGAAGATTCGTTCCTTCGTGGGCCCGGGACTGGGTCCGAATGCTCTCCTGCTTCCGGGGTCAGTCTAAGGCGCTGTCTTCCCAAGAATCCGGAACGTCTCTGTGCATCCACTCTCTCCGTAACATTTCAACACGGTCCGTCGGAGTTTGAACGCTCATTTTCGTTTGCTCCGGAAAGCTGTCTTCTCCCCAATCAGAAAACGATTCTTCGGAATGAGATAGCCTTTGTTTTCTGGTCTGAAACGCCGAAGCTTGACCGTCTATTTGGTCTAACTGTTTTAATTTTGCAATGGCCTCACCCACGTTTTCCAAATTTTTATTTTCCTCTTTTTGAAGAACCCCTAAACTTCTTGTGATAAACAGCTCGGTGTGGTTTGGTGAACTTTGCAACTGTTCCACACTTTGGCTTTTAATTTCACCAGCCATAGCACTGATCCAAGCATCGGTTAAGTTTTTTTGATGATTCAAATCCCTGCTACGCCACCGATCAAGATGAAAAAGGGTATTAGAGATGTCTGATAAGAATTTTATATGATATGTTTCTGTCCCATTAAGAATTTTGTGTAAAGCACCTTCGATGGTGCACAACATTTTGTTGAGAGACTCCTTTTGCGAACCCTGCCAGTTGTTTGTCTTTCCCAGGGGCATTCTTCCGTGGATATATAAAAGTCGGGTAACATTTTCCAAAGGACAGGGTTCTGAATCTTGATTTTTGGCCGTCATCACATGTTCAAGCGCCGCTGCAAATTTATCTGCCAATTCGGAATTTTTTTTGAATTGGCAGTGTGCCATGACCTCTCCAAAGAAAATGATATTATCTTTCGGCCACTGCTTTAATTCATCCTGAGAAACCTTATCAGCCCTTTCTTTCCATTCGCTTACCATTTTATCGATTGCTTCGCCTACGCTTTTATCTGTTTCCGTAGTTGGCAGGAATGTTTTCCTAATAGAAAATGCTAAAATTCTGGTATCTTCTTTAATATCTTTGCCAAAATTAGCATTTTTGAGCTTCCCAAAATGAACTTCCCGCAAAGGAGCAGAATTTTCGTACCTATTTTCATTTTTACTTTCCAAATCTGCCGTGTATACTCGGCTAATAGATTTTGATAAATTTGGAGTAGCTTGTTTAATATCTTTGCTAGAATGAGCATCTTCTGACTTGCGAGAATCATCTTTTCCCAAAGGGACATGATTTTTATATGACTGTGCAACTTGCTGTTTCGGCGGAAAATTAGTATTCATATTGATTGTCTTTATTGGACTTGCGTTCTACGCATGTCCCCCAGTTTATTTTTCCTTGAGACTTTGAACACTAATTTTTAGGAGGAGGTTATGCTAACTTGTCTCGAGTAGAAGCTCTCCAGGGGGGATAGGTTATAGGTACCCGTTGATTTGATACCACTGAAGTGCGTCTTGGAGGGATTCGGCAAGGCCAGAGGAACAATAAAAGTGAAACGCTTCTTCGAATCGATCTCCCGCAACCACCCAGCGGTTCGGCCAAATTTCTCGGACGCGGTCACGGGTCAAACTTGGTACCGCATTGCGAAACGCAGGAATTGCATCAATCAAAAAAGCTGCAACGCGGATAATTTCCTGGGGCACTGGGAAAATATATCCGTTTTTCCCAAGCAACACTCCTGCGCATTGAATCAGGTCGCGGTCGCACACTGGCTCCGGATTGCAAACATAGAAAATCCGCTCTCCCAGGGTTTTTGTATCCTTTGCCAATGTGATAAAAACCGCCCTGCAAAGGTCATTCACTGCGATAAAGCTATATCGCTTGGAAATAAAACCGGGCTTGGGTCGCAGTCTCCCCTTTGCCAAACGGAATAAAGGCAGCGTCGCTTGGTCTCTTGCTCCTAGGACCATCGACGGTCGGAGGACAATAAGATCCCGCGTGGGAAAGGTGCTCAGGCAGACCCTTTCCATTTCCTTTTTAGATTTGCCATAGCTGGTGATGGGATGGTCCGGCATCGCTTCGTTCCGAAACTCGCTTCCCTGAGGGGTCGGCCCTCCCGCGGATTGTGAGGAGAGAAGGACGACCTTGGCTGTCGGCGGCAGTTTCTTTAAGAGTTCCAGTGTGCCCAAGACGTTTACGGCGTGATATTCCTCCGGAGAACGCTTAAAAAGGGCTCCCGCGCAGTGCACAACCGCATCGCAATCCAACTCATCTCCCCAGGATTCCGGAGTACATTTTACGATGCGCAAATTCGCAGGAAGCACGTTCCACCCGTCCTGGGAAAGCGATCTCCGGAGTTTCTCCGGGCTCCGGACGGGGGTGATGATTTCGCTCCATGGATCGGCGGCCAGAGCTTTGAGGAGAAGGTTTCTCCCAATGAACCCTGTGGCACCGGTAATTAAAAGTTTCACCAACTTCGCTATCGACTTCGATGGTTTCTTTTAGGGGCTCTGTGAAAAAGGGGTGAGGGGTGCGGTTTGCGCTACAGGCTGCGTCTGCCGATTTCGTTGATTTCTGAGGAGCATTTGCCTTGTCATTCAAGAACTAAAGCATTTTTTCGTAAAGATGGTAGGTGCGATATTTTTTACCGCCCATTAACTCGATGCCGCGGATGATTTCCTGATTATTTTCTTCAATCCAAGAAAGCTCGGTGCTTTCATAGCCGCCTTTTTTTGCTCGCATGAGCTGTTCATAGAAAAGCCAGGCGTTAATTCCTCGATCTCGGTAGGCCGGCGCCACTCCCAAGATCGCCAGTCGGGAATGCTTGGGGCGCTGTGTTTTGATCAATCCGAGGAGGTGCAAACTCCGAAGGATTCCAGCTGGAGTTTTTTTTGTTTTTGCGAGCAAATCATTGATATTCGGGAAGCAGACCGCAAATCCAACCGGCTCACCGTCTTTTTCCACGAAGTTGATGATTTGAGGATCTGCGATGAGTTTGAGCTCTTGGGTTGCAGTCTCCAAATCTTCCAAGGCAATTGGAACAAAGCCCCAATTGCGATTGAGGGTTTCATTATAGAGCCGATGGATGATGGCAATTTCTTCCTTCAGCTTGCTCAAATTCATGGGGCGAATTGTCCAGCTGCCTCTCCTCGCGATGCGCTGTGTGACACGCTCTACCCGCTTTGGCATGGGGACGGAAGTAGAGAGCAAATACGCATACAACCTTCGAACCACCTGAAATCCGTTATCCAAAACTAATTTTTCATAATAGCTGGGATTCCAAGGCATTCCAATAAAGGGAGCGCATTGAAAGCTATCCACTAATAGCCCGCATTCTTCGTTCACAGAGGGGTTATAAGGACCTCTGATATGAGTGAGCCCTTTTTCCTTAAGAAACTTTTCAACCTCCGCAAATAATGCCCGAGAGGTTTCGAGATTTTCTTCGCAAGCAAAAAATCCGAAAAATCCCACCTTATCGCCATAGTAGTTGTTGTGAGAACGATTCACAATCCCGGCAATTCTCCCCGCTGGGACCCCGTTTCTGTGCGCAATGAAGGAGCGAATTTCTCCGTGAAGTTTTTGAAAAGAGGAGTCCTTTTTAAGGAATTTCACCACCGCGCCGGGCGCGGGTGGAATGTAAGCCGGCTCCATTCGATGAAGCCTCTCCGGAACCGCCTCAAAACCCCTAAGATCCGCCTTGGTACGACAAGTTAAAATCGAGGGCATGGTTTAGGGCGTTTAGCTGCAAGTAGGCCGGATCCTCAAAAGTTCCCAGTTCGCGGGCAACTCGTTCGAAAATTTCCAAAACTTGGTCGAGATCTTCGTCTGTGTGTGTTGCCATATAGCTAGTTCGGATGATGGCTTCTCCAAAACGGACGGCAGGATATACAGCTGGGGTGGCAAAAACCCCTTCCTCATAAAGGCGCTGAGCAAATTTGAATGCCAGGATTTCGTTGCCAACCAGGATGGGCACAATGGGCGTCCGCGTTGAACCGATCTTAAATCCAAGCGATTTAAATCCGGCGTGCATTTTCCGAGTGTTTTTCCACAGTTGCTCAATCCGTTGCGGTTCTTCCTGAAGAAGTTGAAGCGCTTTGAGAACGCCAGCCGCCACTGAAGGTGCAAGAGAAGCTGTAAAAATAAGACAACGAGCACGGTGTTTTAGAAAGTTCACCAAATCTGAGGCGCCTGCGATAAAGCCTCCCA